>NZ_DATGKU010000076.1:0-7797 GCF_035294505.1 Chthonomonas sp.
CCCCAAAGCGATCCAGCGCTTAACATGCATGCCGGGGTAGAGCCATTTCCAAAGAGGAGAGCGTCGGTTCATCGTTCAGGCCTCCTTGCCTTGAGACGGTTCGGGCAGATCGCGATGTCGCACGGCAACGTGTGCCCCTCGTCCGCGCAGATGAGCGGCCAACGCTTCGGCCAACACCACCGAACGATGCTTGCCACCGGTACAGCCTATCGCAATGGTGAGATAGGCTTTTCCCTCCGCCTCATATTCAGGAAGGGTGTAATCAATGAGGGCCTCCATCCTTTCCAACAGCGGCTTGGCCCTCGGGTCGGAAAACACAAACTGCTTCACCACGTCGTCACGGCCATCATGGGCCTGCAGCTCCGGCACATAGTGCGGGTTACAGAGAAAGCGCACGTCGAAAACAAGGTCGGCATCCACCGGAATGCCGTACTTATAGCCGAAAGAAAGCACCACGATCTGCATGCCCATCGCATCGGCATCGGCATACATATCTTGCAGCTGATGGCGCAGTGCGGTGGGGGTTAGCGTGGTTGTATCCACAACGCGGTCGGCCATGGCGCGAACATCCTCTAGGAGAGCGCGTTCCACCTCAATGGCCTCTTCGATGCTCTGTATCTTCGGCTGCGCCAGAGGGTGATAGAACGGATGCGGCCTTCGGCTCTCCTTAAAACGGGCTACGAGCACGTGGTCTTCCGTATCCAGAAAGAGAACCTTCACCGAATGGCCCTGGTCGCGCAAAAGGCGCACGTTGGGTTCAAACGACCGAATGGCCTCATGAACACGTGCATCTACCACAACTGCAACCTTCGCGAAATCGTTCTCTAAGCAAAATGTCGCCAGATTCGGCAGCAGTGCCGGCGGCAGATTATCTACGGTAAAGTAGCCGGCATCTTCAAAGCTATGCAGGGCGGTTGTCTTTCCGGAGCCGGAGGCCCCAGAGATAATCACCAGTTGAAGTCGGGTTGGCCTGTTGTTCATGATCTTACCACTAAATAGAGCTTGCTACCGGTGTGCAGCCCCAGCGTGTTTGCCGCATTTCCCTCTCGAATCGCCAACTCAAGGCGCCCTCCACTCCCTCGATAGGCCAGCAGGCAGCCCACTTCCACATCGGAAAAGGTACGCACCAAAGGCGCCTCACCCGCCTCGCATCGCACGCACAGTTGGTCTTCCCCAATGCCCCTATCGGCCATCCAGCGATCCAGCGTCTCCTCATCCAAATTGGTAATAAGATTCCCGAACCGATCCACATACAGCACGGTAAGCTCTAGCGCGGGGCGCCCCTGTGCATCCGAAAGGGTCAGCGGCACGGGCACCTCCAATAGGTGCAAGGGGAGCGAGGGGGCGGACGTCGAGGGCTCGGCGACCTCCCAAATGGCTCCGATGGCCTCTAAGGGCAGCCCCTGCGCCAGGTGGGCTGCGAGAGGGGCAAAAATATCACGGCCGTGAAAAGTCGCGCTGATACGCGGTAACACATAGGCGCCGCCTACATGGGCATTCCACTTCGCTACCTTCCGCGGACGCTGTTTGCGGATCGGCAATGTTAACAGGCCATTATCCGGTGCCACCAGGCGCGCAACCTCCGTTTCGACTACACACACCTCCCGTTCGCTGCCCACACCGGGGTCCACCACAGCCACGAACACCGTGCCGGCAGGGAAGTAGGGCAGAGCGGCCTCTAACCGCGCGCTTCCCTCTAGTACGGCTTGCGGAGTTACCTCATGGGTAAGGTCAACGATCTGCGCCTGAGGAGCTATTGAGAGGATGACTCCTTTCATGACGCCCACATAGGTGTCTCGCGTTCCGAAGTCGGTTAAAAGCGCGATCAGCGGTGGCTGTCTTGGCGTGAACCCCATCGTCTTTTCTCGCCCGTGTTTCTCCAAATTAGGACCTTCTAGCGCGGAGGCTGCCGCCTTTAGGCGACAGAGGAAGCGCCGCTTTCCCTCTTTTATATTATGCTATACTGCCCACACGAACCGAACCCTTCGCCGGCTGCTTAACCCCAACCACCCAACAGCCGGTCGCTTTGACCCAAACCCTTGTAGGGGCGGGGTAACACTGTCCTTACTGCCGTCTGCGCTTATGCATGCCAGAAACGGAAGAACAACGGCGTTGCTCCTCACTACGTTTGCCCTCGTACGAACGGAAGGTACCGGCGAATCGTATTTTGAGTAACGGTACAAAAACATCTCACCGGCGCTGCTGTATTGGCTTTCGCCCCTCAAGTGGGGTAGAATAAGAAGTTGAGGGCGCTTAAGGAACAGTGCAAATGGCCGAAATAAGTAAAGAACAGATTTTAGAGGCGTTGCGGGTGGTGGAAGACCCCGATCTCCACCGAGATATCGTGACGCTTGGCTTTGTGAAAGACGTTCGGGTATGCGGCGGCAATGTGGCCCTCCGTATTGAGCTAACGACACCGGCCTGCCCTGTGAAAGACATGTTGAAGATACAGGCCGAAAAGGCGGTGCGTTCCCTTCCCGGCGTCGAGCAAGTGAACATCGAGATGACAGCGCAAGTGCGCTCGCGCCCCAATCCCGGGGAGCTTATTCCCAAAGTGCGCCATGTGATCGCCGTAGCCAGCGGCAAAGGAGGGGTTGGCAAAAGCACCGTGGCCGCCAATATCGCCATCGCCCTCGCCAAAACCGGTGCGAAAGTGGGGTTGCTTGATGCCGACATCTACGGTCCCTCTCTGCCAACCATGATGGGTGTGCGCCAACGCCCCCTTATGAAGGAGACACCCGCAGGCCCTAAGATCGTGCCCGTGCAGGCGCACGGCGTTTTAGTGATGTCGCTAGGTTTTCTTTTGGAACCGGACAAGGCCGTGGTGTGGCGCGGGCCGATGGTGGCAAGCGCGGTGCGACAAATGCTGGGCGATGTGTTGTGGGGCGAACAGGACTATCTCATCGTAGACCTTCCCCCCGGAACGGGCGATGCCCCTTTGAGTTTGGCACAGCTTGTTCCCCTCTCCGGCGTGCTTGTGGTCATGACTCCGCAATTGGTGGCACAAGAGATCGCCAATAAAAGTATCGCCATGTTCCGCATGCTTTCTCAAAATCGCGAACGCCCCATCCCCATTCTTGGAGTTGTAGAGAATATGAGCGGCGGGCCTTTTGGCTCGGGCGGCGCCGAGATGGCTGCCAAACAGCTCGATGTCCCCTTCCTCGGTCGTATTCCGCTTGATGCCGCCATCTGCGCAGGCGGCGATTCCGGCACCCCTGTGGTTATCGGCGCTCCCGAATCGGAAGCGGCCTGCGCCTTCCACAAAATCGCCTCCTCTTTGGCCTCACAGGTAAGTATTCTGCAGTATGCCCAAGACATCGAGGCGGCAACCGGTGACCGCACAGACTCGCAACAGACCATGATGACCGGCACGTAGCCGTCGCGTGGAGGCGCGGCGGCCGGCGTCGCGCCCAACTTCCTCTTTCCCAACTTCGAGGGGCCGACGCAGAGATGCGAAGGCTCCTCGAACTTTTTAGAGGCGTTTTACGAAAGATTGCTCCTCTTTCCGACAATTTGAAAGAGAGTGCACCGACATGCAGCGATCGGAGAAAGGATAACCGTATGACAAAAACCAAAGACATCCTTGCCCTCAATGAAGAGGGTCTGTTAGCCGAGGTGCTCGGATACGAAACCAAGGAGGTTGCCCAAGAGGCGCACGGGGCCGAAATAGATACCTATGCAGGGCATCATCTTATAGACTTCACGGCGGGCATCGCCGTGCACGCCTGTGGGCACACACACCCCCAAATCGCACGGGCCATTAGCGCCCAAGCGCATCGAGTGCTCCACGTGTCGGATACCATGCGTCACGCCCCTCAGCTGGAGCTTGCCGATTGGATGCGCCGCCTTCTCGATCGCTTGCTTCCCGGCCCCTCCCCCTGGACGTTTCTGTTCATGAACAGCGGCAGCGAATCCATTGACGCAGCCGCCAAGCTTGCGCTGAAGGCAACCGGGCGCAGCGAGTTTCTCGCGTTTTTCGGCGCGTTTCATGGTCGTACGCTCTTTGCCACGGCGCTCTCCTACTCCAAAATCGCGCATCGTGCCCCGTACATGGGGCTACTCTCCTCGCTTCGCGAACACATTCATCACCTCCCTGCACCGCGGTGTCAGGGCTGCTTCAACGGTCAAAAACGCCCCTGCTGCTGCCTCGAAGCGCTTGAACGGATACTAGAGGAGCGTAAAGAGCAGATCGCGGCCCTCTTCTTCGAACCGGTTCAGGGCGAGGGCGGCTATGTGCCTCTAGACCCCCGCATGGCACAACACATGCAAGCGCTTTTGCGCAAACACCATGTGCTGCTTATAGCCGATGAGATTCAGACCGGGTGGGGGCGTACAGGAAGGTGGTTTGGCTTCGAGCACTTAGGCGTAGAGCCTGACATCCTCGTTTTCGGGAAAGCGGTGGGAGGAGGGTTACCTTTGGCCGGTTTGGCGGCACGCAAGGCGCTGATGGATAAATGGGAGCCTGGCGAACACGGGACTACCTTTGGGGGCAACCCGGTGGCCTGCGCTGCCGGCTTAGCCGCCCTGCACATTCTAGAGCGTGAGGGGCTTGTGGAACGCGCGGCAAGGCTCGGAGAAGCGGTTCAACAGCGTCTTCGTCCCCTCATCGGTACCTACGGGGTAAGCGATGTACGCGGCTGGGGCCTCATGATAGGGATCGAGTTCCGCAACACACAAGGTCAGCCGGACTACACACGCTGTGAGCAGATCAAGCAGAGGGCGAGGGAAAGAGGCTTGCTCCTGCTCACGTGTGGCGCCCGTATAGGCGACCCTGCGGTAGACAATGCCACCCTGCGTCTCATTCCACCGCTCAACATTTCCGAGGAGACGCTTTGGAGGGGGCTAGACACGCTGCTTGAGGTTATTCGGGAGACCGCTTAGCGGTTGGCGATCGGCGGGCGACATAGAACAGCCTGTCGGAATAGGGTGCCGGCGGACGCAGTGTGTAGGCATGATAGACGGCGATCTGGTCAAAACCGGCTTGCGTAAGAAAAGCGCGCACCTCCTGCTCCCGATAGGCGTATTGCCAATGCACCTCCTCGAAAACCCTCTGCGAGCCATCGGGTGCTCGCCAGGTGAAATGCATATCCACTCGGCAGAGCCGTTTTTCAGGGAAGTAGGTACTTCGCCAATCATAAAGAAGCGGTTCATCGCTCCCGAGATTGTTCTGGTCGAAAAAGCGATTCGCTAAAGCATATTCGGTGTTAAGATCGAAAATGAACAGCCCTCCCACCACCAGATGGGCTGCCACTCGTTGAAAGGCCTTTGCAAGACGCTCCGGCTCAATAATGTAGTTCAGGCTGTCAAAGAGGCTCACACAGAGGTCGAAGGGGGCTTCTGGAAGCTCAAGCGCAGCGGCATCCTGCACATAGTAGCGAATGGGGAGTTGGCGTTCGGTAGCCTTGCGCCTTGCCTCCTCTATCATCGCGGGGCTAACATCCACCCCAACCACCTCCATACCCATCGCGTGAAGATGCTCGGCAACATTACCCGTGCCGCAAGCGAGGTCGAGGGCACGCTTTGGTCGCGCCTGTCGCTCTTGAAGCAGTCGTTCCAGATAGCGTGCCCACTCTTCGTAGGGCACTTCTTGCATCAGGGTATCGTAAAGAGGGGCAAGCTGCCGGAAGGCACTCGGTTCACTCATCGGCACGGCTTTGGATCGCTCCTCTAAGGCATAGCCGTTGCCGGCGGCGGAGGATAGAGCGTTGCTAGATTAAGAAACGGCACGGCATCGTAACCTGTTCTCCGAAACAGCAACTCGATGGTTGGCAGAGGATCGAGAGGAAGCTGCAGGTTCATCACCGGAGGGGCTGTTTTCGTAGCCAGTTCGAAAAGGCGTTGTGCCTCCGCCGAGTTCTTTTGGGCCAGGTAGTAGGCAGAGAAAGCCAACAACACATCAGGAGCGGAGGGCATATCCGCGTTCAGTTTAGAGAGAATGACGAAGGCCTTTTCCGGTTGCGCCAGCTCGGTAAGCAGCAGAGCCTTAAGAATGAGAGCGCTCGGGCATTTTGGGTCGTTTTGCAGGGCCATATCGCAGAGGTCTACCCCCATATTGAACAGATGTTCTTTGAGTTGCAAGGCCTTGCGCACCCCATAATCGAGATAGGGGCCGGGCTGGAAGGGGGCCAGAGAAAGCGCGTTGGCGCTCGCTCTATCGGCAATGCCGAGGTCAGGGGAGGTGAGCGCCAGCAAGTAGGCGGCATCGCCAGATTCCGGCAGCATGGCGGCAGCTTTCTGGGCGAGATCGGCAGCCGCTCGCCGATTGCCCAGTTGCAGGTTCGCCCATGAGGCGACGATGAGGTCTGCTGCAGAGGGCTGATCCATGTCGGGCTTTAGGAGGGTTAAAGCGCGGTCGGGATAGTGCAAGCGCACCAACAACAGCCCGGCCACTGCGCGCGACACTGCGTCGGCACGATGCTCGATCTCCAGTATTCTCAGTAAGCTCGACGCCTCGCGATACTGTTCCGTGTAGATATAGGCCAGCGCGAGACGGTTTACCGCTTCAACGGGAGCCTTTTCGCCGGAGGCAAGCGGTTTGTAGGTGTCTGCGGCCTCTTGGTAGTGGCCGGCATTTAACAAGGCATCGCCCAGGGCCAGTGGAGTGCTGGTTTTGTTGGAGCGCACGCCCTCCACGGCCAGATCGGCGGCCTTATGTTGAAGCGCAAGCGCCGCCTGAATCTCATCTACGGCGTGCTGCTCGTCCACCCCCGGTCGCAGGGCTATCCGCATGCGATAGGAGGCGAGGTCTAACATCGCCTCACTGCTGCTATTAAGATTTTTCAAGCCGGCTAACAGCTGTTCCGCCTTCTCATAATCTCCCGTCTGCGCATAAAGTTTGGCAAGCACACGCGCGGCCAACACGTTGTTCGGGTCGGCCTTTAGGGCGCGTCGGCTGTAGCGCTGCGCGGTATCGAGGTCGCCGCCGGTTAAAGCCTGCTCGGCCTTTTGGGCCAACGCCGCAGCGCCCTCCTCTAGATGGTTATCAATAACAAGTTGCAGCGTTGCCGAAGCTGTGTTGCCGTCAATATCCATTGCGGTGACTTTTAAGGTATGAGGCCCCTCTTTGTCGGGAATGGTATCCCAAAGAAACTCGTACGGCACGCTTGTCGCTTTTGCCCTCTCTTGCCCATCTACATAGAAGTCCACCTCGGTGATGAGGTTAGGACTAGACACATGGGCCACGATTCGCGCAACATCGCTGATGTGGTCGCCATTTTTAAGGTCAAAAGTTATCTTGATGTCGGCTTGTGCCGTCAACGACCCAAGCAGCAGAAAGAGGCCGGCCAAAAGAGGCGTCCAAAACGCTGCCAAGCGTTGGCAGGGTCGAGCAGTAGCTTTAAAAACCGTTTGCGAGCACATTCTTGATGGTTCTCCTGTTAGAAAAAACGTAAAGGTTACTCCGTGTTTAGGCTCAGCGTTACCCGTATCGGCCCGCCGCCGGCCGTATAGATGACCTCTGCCGGGTAGTCGCTTGGAGGTGTTGAGGACATCGGGAGCGCACGCAGCGTGAAGTTCGCCACAACGGCCTGCCCTGGGGCGAGATTTGGGAAGACGGCGGCGTCGGCAGGGGTACATTGAAAGTTAGCCGATAGCTTGTCCAGAAGCATGCCCAGCTTCACCAGCGAGATGGTATGAAGGCCTCCATTAGAGAGGGCCAGCTGAACCTGATAGACCTGAGATTGGTTCATAGGGTTCTGATCGAGGGGCGGCAGAACGGTCATATCGGGCGCTATACCCAGTAAAACGGTTCCGATGACGGAAATGCTGTCGGCCACACGGCCAAGCGCGTCCTCAAGC
>NZ_DATGKU010000077.1:0-37144 GCF_035294505.1 Chthonomonas sp.
ATCAGCGAGATGTGGTGCGACAAGGCTACTTGATGCGACAGTTCGGTCCCACCTATGTCTATATCCGCTATCGCTGCTCGCGCTGCAAACGTTTGGGAGAACACTTCATCCGACAAGAGGAGTGGGAGGCCGATCTGCTAAACGACATCTCGGTAGAGCTTAGTGAGGCCGAAAAAACGCGCTTTGCACGCATGGGAGCCATCACTTTAGACGAGGTGCGTGAGTTTCGGCGTAAGCTCGATCGCCTCCAAAATATCCCCAATCCTCTGCGAGAAGAGTAGTCTCTTCTCCTCTCCGAGGTGACCGATGCGGCTCTATTTCCTTCGTCATGGCCTTGCAGAATACCCCCGTCCTAACCTGAAGGATGCCGAGCGTCATCTCACCTCGGAGGGGGTGGCGGAGATGAAACGCGTCGCCTTGGGAATCAAGGCACTCGACCTCTCTTTCGATGCCCTGCTGACAAGCCCGTACGCGCGTGCATTAGAAACCGCCGAGATTTTGGCGGAGGCTCTCCGTTTGCCGAAAGAGCGCTTTGTGATAGAAGCGCGCCTACAACCCGGCCTGTTCGACCCCCCAACGCTGCAGACCCTTGTGCAGGAACGATCTCCTCAAGAGGGACTTCTGTTTGTAGGGCATGAACCCACGCTTAGCGGCAACATCGGTTGGCTTTGTGGCGGCAACGTAAAGATGAAAAAAGCTGGACTCGCCTGTGTGGAGGTGTTTGACGTGCAGCCGCACGGCGGCCTTCTGCTTTGGCTGCTTACGCCCAAGCAGCTGAGCCTTATCGCCAAAGCGAGCTAGGCACCAGTTCTTAGGTGGCCTCGGAAAGCAGTTCGGCGTCCTCCTCTTCCTCAAGCGGCCCGCCAAGCTTTTCTAGTTCCACCTCGGCGATGCGGCGATTGAGAACCGGTTCATCTGCCACCACCTTCCCATCGCGAAACCGAATGATGCGCTCGGCATGTTCGGCGATATCGGGTTCGTGGGTTACAAGCACCACCGTTTTGCCTTCCCGATGCAGGCGCTGGAAGATGGCCATGATCTCCTCGCTCGTGCGAGAGTCGAGGTTGCCGGTAGGCTCATCTCCGAACAGAATGGGTGGGTCGTTAACCAGAGCACGCGCGATGGCAACGCGCTGTTGTTGACCGCCGGATAGCTCGTTGGGTTTGTGGTGAAGGCGTTCGCCCAGCCCCACGATCTCCAAG
Source organism: Chthonomonas sp. (assembly GCF_035294505.1). Classification (NCBI taxonomy): domain Bacteria; kingdom Bacillati; phylum Armatimonadota; class Chthonomonadia; order Chthonomonadales; family Chthonomonadaceae; genus Chthonomonas; species Chthonomonas sp. Next base: position 1,203 of record NZ_DATGKU010000077.1, read on the forward strand.
GCGCGAATGGCCATTTGGCGGCGATTGCGCGTGTTGCTATAGAGCATCGGCAGCTCCACATTCTCCAGGGCGGTGGTGCGCGCCAACAGATTGAAGGTTTGGAACACAAAGCCGATCTTTCGGTTACGAATTTCGGCGAGTTGGTTATCGTTAAGTTTGGCAACCTCAATGCCATCGAGCTTATAGGAGCCTCGGGTGGGTGTATCCAGGCAGCCCACGATGTTCATAAAGGTGGACTTGCCGGAGCCTGAAGGCCCCATGATGGCCACGAACTCGCCCCTTCGGATGGAGACGGAGACACCGCGTAGGGCGTGCACCTCCGTCTTGCCCATCCGATAGACTTTATGAACGTTTGTGACCTCGATGATCACATCGGACATGGGGTCAACTACCTTTCAGCGTTTTGCCTGAGTTTGCAGGGTGGCGATGAACGAATCAAGCCCCTGCTTGGCCCTATCGCGCATAGGCGGGAAGGGCAGAGTGTCGGGGTTCAGCGGATTAAAGCCCCCTGAAGGCGGATCGGGGAAGTTGAAGCGTCCGCCAGGAGGTGGGCCTCCAGGTCGTCCTCCCGGCGGAGGGCCACCGGGGCCGCCTCCCGGTCCGCCCGGGCGTCGCTGCCAAGGGGGGGTGAGCGTCGTCATCTTTTGGATTTGGCGTACCGTGAGGAGGCTTCCGATCTGCTTCAACACGTTATGCGCCTGCTCCTCCGACATGGTGGGTTTATGGCGCCAAGCTTTCAAAATGGCCACAAGCTTGGCCGACTGCTGCTTGTTCAGCGCATAGCCGGGCTGTTGGTTCAGCATTTCGAGCTGGTAAAGCTCTTGACCAAGCTGGGTTGCATTTTTGTGCTGCTTTTGCCAGCTCTGCCATTTTCGTATTTTGGCCATGATTTCCGGTGGAGGGCCGCCTTGGCCGCCGGGGCCTTGAGCCTTTGCGGCGGAGCCATAGAGCGTGAGCGCGAGCAGCGCCGCCGCGAGACCGATCAGTTGTTTTGTATGCATAACCATCTCCTTATAGATTAGGTTTTGGGGTACTACTCGTAGCGAAGGGCGTCTATTGGGTTTAGCTTCGAGGCCTTCATGGCGGGATAGAAACCAAAGAAGATACCTACCAGGAAGGAGAAGCCGAAGGCCACAAAAAGCGGGGGAACGGTGAGTGCCGTTTCCCATTGTGGTTTGAGATAGGGAAGAGCATAGAGGGTGAACAGCACCCCTAGTACCACCCCAATAATGCCTCCTGTAAGCGAGATAAAGACGGCTTCGAGAAGAAACTGCAAGAGGATGTTGCGCCGTTTGGCACCGATGGCTTTGCGCACACCGATCTCACGGGTGCGCTCGGTGACGGAGACCAACATGATGTTCATGATGCCGATGCCACCTACGATGAGCGCCACGGCGGCCAGATAGCTAATGAGTTGCTGAAAATCTTCGGCCTGATCGCGGCTATTTTGGGCGGCGACGCCGGCGTTAAAAATAATAAAGTCGTTCGGTTTAGAGTCGGGGATGTTATGGTGTTTGCGCAGCACCTCGGTGATCTCATCTTGGGCGCGCTGCATCACCTCCTCGCTGCGTCCCTCCACCGACATGCTGGAAAGTTGGTTTTCTCCTCCGAAGAGGCGTTGCAAGCCGGTACGAATGGGCACGTAAACGCGGTCATCCTCGTTCACGAACCCTCCCCCTCCTCGCTCGGCAAACACGCCTAAAACCTTAAAGTTTTGCCCGTTGATGTAGATATTCCTGCCGACTGCGGGGGCGTTGTTCAGGAAAAGCGTGGTGTAGACCGTCCAACCCAGCACACAGACGGGGCGTCGGGAGGCATCTTCGGAGCGGGTGAAGAAGCGGCCGGCCGCGAGGTCGAATCGGCGAATCTGCATGAAATCGGGTCCGCAGCCAAAGATAGTGGTGTTGGTATTTTGGTCGCCGTATTTCACCTGCTCAAACTTCTGTTGTTCGGGAGATACGGCCACTACGTCCGGGCAACCGCGGAGGATGAAGGGCACGTCGTCAATTTTGAGGGTAGAGGCCGATCCGAAAGCGAAGGAGACGCCGTTGCGACTTTGGCGGCCGGGAAGCACAGTGAGGGTGGTGGTGCCGAGACGTTGAAAGCGGCGTAGGGCGGCATCGCGAGAACCTTGGCCGAGAGCTACGGCCACGATAACGGCAGCCACCCCAAAGATAACGCCAAGCATGGTGAGCAGGGAGCGCAGTTTGTTGGTGGCGACCCCACGTATCGCAGCGATAAAGGCGGCTTTCATGGTTTTTCTCCCTTCTCGGCAGCTCTATCGGCGTCCGGGGCCTGGCCCGCCGCCAAACCCCCCGCTCGTCGAGGCCGTAGCGCTGTTGACAGGCTGAATGGTTTGTGTTACCACTTTTTCGCCAGGCTTTAGCCCTTGGGTGATCTCGGTGGTGTCGTCGCCTTGCAGGCCAATCTGCACGGGCCTGCGTTCGATATGGCAGCCTTCCAAAACGGATGGATCGGGCGAACCGCCGGGATCGGGCGGCGCTTGGTGCCCTCCGGTCGCTACCAGAACATAGTAGCTTCCATCGTTGGCCGTCTGCAACGCCTCGTTGGGGATGCAGGTCACATCATCTTTTTCATCTACGATGAACTCGCAGGTGGCGTTCATTCCCGGGCGTAGCAGCCGATAAGCCACGTTGCTATTATCTACCTCAACGCGGACATGCAGGGTGGTTACATTTTGATTGACCACCTCTTGCGGCTCGATGCGGATAACCTTGCCGTCGAAGGGAATGGAGGGATAGGCATCGAAGGTAACCTCCACTTTTTGCCCCATTTGGATATTGGCCACGTCCGTCTCATCTACACTGGTATCCACGTACATGCGGGAGATGTCGCCGAGCTGCACGATGCTGGTGCCGGAGGAGTTGAACGACATGCCGGAGGTGATAAAAGTCCCTTGTTCGACGTACTTTTGGAGGATCACCCCATCCATGGGGGCGGTAATGCGGGTGTCGTTCAATTGCACTTTGGCATCGGCATAAGCTGCGTTGGACTTGATGACGGCGGCTTGCGCCTCTTCGATCTGCTTGGCGCGGATAACGTTGTTGATCAGTTGCGCCTGAGCGTCTTGCAGTTTCACCTGGGCCTGTTTCACGGCGGCGAGGGCCTGTTGGGCGTTGGCTTTGGCGGCAAGAGCGGCTAGGCGCTTGGTTTGCACTTGGGAGGCTTGGGCGAGGGCGGTATCGAGGGCCGCTTTGGCCTGAGCCACCTGAGCCTCTTGCGCCTTCAAGTCCTGGTCTAGCTCTTTATCGAGGGTATCCACTTTGGCCTGCGCTTGAAGTACGGTGGCAGCGGCCACATCGCGCGCGGCTTGGGCTTGGTCTACCTCCGATTGCGCGACGAAGCCTTTTGCGAGGAGGGCTTTTTGGCGTGTCAACTGTGCGTCGGCGTTGATGAGGTTGGCTTTGGCCTGTTGCAGGTCGGCCTGAGCTTGGGCGCGCTCTTGGGGGATGGTAGCGTTCTTCATTTGGTCGAGCTTGGCCTGTTGAGCGGCAAGGGTGGCGCGGGCGCTGGCGATGTTGGCATCGGAAAGCGCTTTGGCGTTATCGGCATCGGTTTGGGCCGATTGGTAGTTGGCCTGGGCCGCTGCAGCTTGCGCCTGAGCGGCTTTTAAGTTGGCCTTGGCGGTATCAATGCCGATCTGCCCCTCTTTAAGTTGGAGCTGAAGGTCTTTTTGGCTCTCTACCACGCGGGCGCGATTGGCATCTATATCGGCTTTGGCGGAGTAGTAGGTTAGCAGGGTGTCGGAGGGGTCAATGAGGGCGACGACCTGCCCTTTTTTAACGACGGTGCCGTCGTCAACAGGCAGGCTGATGATACGGCCACCGGCGCGACTTTTAATGTCCACGGTTGTCCACGGGGTGAGCACGCCGGTGGCAGAGACGGTTTTACGCACCATGTCTTGGGTTACGGCAGCGACACGGTAGTGAACTTGGCCTCCTTTCTCTCCCAAACCGAGGAGGTTACACCCCGTAAGGAAGAGCAAAGGAACGAGCAGAGTGGCATATCTGTTCTTCTTCAATTTTTAGGGTCTCCGTGCGTCAAGCAGGGGATCGCGTAGAAGCGAGGCTGCTTGCTGCGTATCGGTGGCCTCCGACGGTGTTGCGCTGGCGGAGAACTGTTTTTGCACGGCATTGGGAACGTTTGGGTGCCATTCGGGGTCGTTCATGCCGATGTCGCGCAACAGCCGTGCGTTGGCGATGTAGTAGCTGTAGAGTGCGTTTACCTGTTGTTGTTGGGCGGTAACGAGCTGTAGTTGGGCGTTGATCACATCGAGCACGTTGATAAGCCCGTTCTGTTGTTTGGCGAGGGCGGCATCGTAGTTGGTTTGGCCGGCCTGCACGGCGGCGTTGGCGGCGACCACCTGTTGCCGAGCCACCTCACGGTTACGGTAGTCCTGTTCGATGTTAAGGCGTATATTCTGCTCGATCTGGTCGAGCTGACGTTCCAGTTGGGTAAGCAGCGCCTCGTTTTCGCGCACTTTTGCGCGGGAAAGCCCGGCATCGAAGAGAGGGTAGGAGAGGGAGACGGAAAAGACGCGCTCTTCACCCGAAACGGGGTCCAATTGATAGCCTTCGGACACAGAGGCGTTGACATTGATGCCCGCCTGGAGGCGTGCGATGCGCAGAAGATCGGTTTGGGCATCTATGGCGGCCTGCTGTTGTTTAATGTCGAGGCGGTTTTGGTAGGCGAGTTGCGTATAGTAGTCCACAGAGTGGGGGTCGGGGGTGGGATCGGGTTGGGGAAGGGACTGATCTGCCAGCACAAGCGGTTGTGAGCTGATCACCCCCATCGCATTTTTCAGTTGGGCCTCGTCGTCGTAGACGACGGCTTGTGCTTGGAGGAGGGCGACGCGCGCATTGGCGAGGTTGGACTGAGCTTGCAGAGTATCGGCCGGGGCGGCGTTGCCCACGCGCACTTGCTCCTGGATAGATTCGAGGGTCGTTTGGGCAAGCTGCACATTGGTCTGTTGCACCTTCACGAGGGCGCGATCGCGCAGGAGGGCATAGTAGCTTTGGGTAACGGTGAGAATAACGTCTTGGCGGGTATTGCCGAGGTTATATTCATCGGCGAAGAGGGTATTGCGGGCCTGTTGAACGGTGGCCTCACGAATTCCCCCATCCCATATCAGTTGTTTAGCAACAATGGCCTCTGTACGTGTTTCGCTCGAGAAGGAACGGCTTGTGGGGCCTCCTGTTCCGAAGGCGCTGCTTTCAATGGGGGTAAGATTGGTTTGGTATTGAAAGCTAGGTGTGATTTGTGGGAAGTAAGAGGAGCGTGCGGCCACCACTTGGGCGCGGCTTGAGTCGCGTTGGGCGGCGGCGATGGCGATGGCATTTTGGCGCTGGAGGGCGATTTGAATGGCTCTATCGAGAGTAAGCGGTTGAGAGAGATCGAGACTGGGTTGGGCTCCTACGGTAGGGTTTGGGGGCACTCCGTAGCGTTTTTCTGCCGGTGTTTGAATAGATTGGGCATTATTGGTAGCGTTGGTTTGACCTGCAGCCACGCATGTTGCCAGGCTAAGCGAGGAGACGAAGAGAGCCGGTAGCAGCGTATAGCGGCAGATGGAAGAGTACATAGCGGTATCCTATTCCTTTCCGTCGGGCATAGATTTTTGAAAAAACGGGAGCGGTATCGTTATATGGACGACCGAGCGGGTCAAAAGTATTCACTAATTTTTAGGATTCCCTAACATTCCCTCGAATGCGCCGCGCCATGAGGTCTACCATGGGTTGTGGGATCGGTTCGGAGGTTTCGGGGATTTTGGAGAGGCTCTCCTCGCGCCATGTGAGGGGGGCTCTTCCCTGCTCTACGCGGAACTGTTCTGCCACTCGGCCTAGAATCTCGAGACCCTCGATCACCTTAGGGCGCTCCTCTTCCCCTAGCCGATTCCATATCGCTTGGAGCGTAGCATGCATTTGCTCCATCGATTCTTCGAGGAGTCGGTGCCCTTGTTCGCTAAGAGAGAGGCGCACGAGGCGTCGGTCTTTGCTATCGTGGAAGCGCACAATAAGGCCACGTCGGATCAGGCGATCGGCGAGCTGGGTAACGGTGGATTGGGAGACCTCCAGTTTTTCGCTGAACTCTTTCATGGTCGCTTGCGGCATATGATAGACCATCCAGAGCAGGCGCATTTGGGCCATGGGTAAGGCATCCATTTCCGGCAGGGGCGGTTGGACGAACATGGTAGCTCTTACCACGCGAATAAGAGCGCGTTCGAGGGGCAGGTCGGTATGTTTACAGCATCTCGTTTTTGCGTTTTTGGTTTTTTTCATGGCCTTTTCTTGGGATATAGAGATATTTTACTTTTGCAAAAGGATGCTGTCAAGACGCATCCGTTCTCCTTTTCATACGCTTTTTTGAAAAGCGCAGTTACTAAGCCGTCGTATTTTGAGATTTTGAGAATGCCGTTTTGGTTCTCGTTACGGAATAGGCTAGCCGCTCCAGAATTTGCGGTCGAGGCTGCGATACTGGATGGCTTCGGCCACATGAGCGGTCTGCACATCGTCGGAGCCGCAGAGATCGGCGATGGTTCGCGCCACTTTGAGGAGGCGATCGTAGGCACGGGCGGAGAGGCCGAGCTGTTGAATGGCGGCACGGAGCAGCGTTTTTACCTCAGGGCGAAGGGGGCAGTAGGCGCGCAGTTCACGAGGGCCCATTTGGGCGTTGCAGTAGATGCGTCTGGTAGGGGCTTCGGAGGGCGCCAGCCCCTCCTCTCGGGAGGTTTTCGGGTTATTCGGCAGGGGTTGGGCGAAACGTTGGGACTGGATTTGGCGTGCACGGCAAACGCGCTCGCGAATGACTTCGGAGCTTTCTCCGGTGTGGGCGGTAAGCAACTCCTCTTCGGAGAGGCGGGGCACCTCCACATGGAGGTCAATGCGGTCGAGCAGGGGGCCGGAGACCCTTTTAAGGTACTTTTGCACGCTGCTAGGTTGGCAGGTGCATTGGCGAAAGATGTCGCCGAAATAGCCGCAGGGGCAGGGGTTCATGGCGGCAACGAGGGTGAAATCGGCGGGATAAGCGTAGGAGGCGTTGACACGGGATATTTGCACGACGCCATCTTCGAGAGGTTGACGCAGCACCTCCAGGGCATCTCGCGCAAACTCCGGCAGCTCGTCGAGGAAGAGAACCCCGTGGTGTGCGAGACTTACTTCGCCTGGGCGGGGAATGGTGCCACCCCCCACAAGGGCCGCGGTTGAGACCGTGTGGTGAGGCGAACGAAAGGGGCGTGTGTTGATGAGCGCCATCTCGGCGGTGAGGAGGCCGGCTACGGAGTAGAGTTTGGTAACTTCGAGGGCCTCATCTACGGAGAGCGGGGGCAGGATGGAGGGAAGGCGACGCGCCATCATGGTTTTACCGCTGCCGGGAGGGCCGATGAGTAAAACGTTGTGACCGCCGGCGGCGGCGACTTCCAGAGCGCGTTTTACGTGCCCGTGGCCTTTTACATCGGCGAAATCGTGGATGAACTGCGGGGTATCGGGATGGAGAAGCGTGGGATCGTAGGGCATAGGGGCGACCCGTTCGGGCATGGCGAGGGCAAGGGCCATTTCATGAAGGTTGGCGATGGGATAGACGGCGATATCGGCCACGACGGCGGCCTCACGGGCGTTCTCTTTGGGCACATAGAAGCGCCTGCGGCCATGTGCTCTCGCCCCGATGGCTGCGGGAAGTACGCCGCTTACGGGGCGCACGTTGCCGTCGAGAGAAAGCTCTCCTACAATTTGAGCACCTTCGATATGGTCTGCCGGAAGCTGCCCTGTGGCCACGAGAAGCCCAACGGCGATAGGCAGGTCAAAGCTGGGGCCGGTTTTGCGGATGTCGGCGGGGGCGAGGTTGATGGTAACACGTTTATCGTAGGGAAATTGAAAGCCGGAGTTTTTCAGCGCGGTGCGCACCCGTTCTTTGCTCTCATTGACGGCGGTATCGGGCAGACCGACGATGGTGGTTGAGGGCATTCCGGGGCTAACATCCACTTCCACATAGATTTCGTGGGCATCAATGCCGAGTATGGTGCTAGAGAGCACTCGGGCCAGCATGTTGAGCAGCTCCTTGTTGTGAAAAAATCGCGTCTCTATTCTCTTTTTCCTCTATCGAATCCTGCCAAGCGTGGAAAATTTTTTGCTTTGGTGATGACCACAAGCTTATAATGGGTGGGATACCTGTTGTTTGTGCCTTACGCAGGTCTCTGCTTGTTGAAGCTGCCAATTTTCCAGCTCTAGAACCAATTCGTGGAGCAAGTCCATCTTGTTCGCCCCCTATCCCCTCCTTTCGTCTTGCAGACAGCAACGCAGCGGCCAGAGAGATAGGGGGTAAGGAGGTGTTATAGGCCGCTGAGGTGGTCTCCCCCTCCCCCTGTAGGGGGAGGGGATGGGGGTGGGGGCTTGAAGAACTGGCGATACGACCGTCCTTTCGAATCGTAATCCAGATGAACCGCTGTCATTTCGAGCCGGTCACACCACTGTCATTTCGAGCCGAAGGCGAGAAATCTTAAGTTTCCATTTCCCATCGGTTCCGAGCGGAAGGGAGTGGGACTGCCAATTACCCGGTTCTAGAGCCAGTTAGCGAAGTGAGCTTATCATGCTCGCCCCCTATCCCGTCCTTTCGTCTTGCAGACAGCAACGCAGCGGCCAGAGAGATGGGCTTTGAAGGAAACGGTTCTGGCCGCTGAGGTGTTTATTGTGTCTTACATATTACATATTGAAGAAAGGGGGCGGTTGTGGTTAGTTTCCGAAGGGAAGATTATCAGAGGAAAGCGATGGTTGGCTTACTGGTCTTCCCTCCCCCTGATAGGGTGAGGGGCTTGAGAAGAAAGGGGGCTGCTGTGGTTATTCTCCAAAGCGAAGCTTATCACAGGCAATCGAGAGAGTGTCGTAGGGCTTGAGAATTTATCCGGCGCCGGGAGGCGGTTTGTGAAGGGTGCAGGTTTTGAGTTTACGGGCTTGGGAGGCCGGCATCCGTACGGTGATGGTGGCCGGGCACCAGATGGTGGCCTTTTCATGCGAGTCGACACAGATGGTGACGGTTACCATGGGGTCTGACTTCCGTTTCGTCGGAGCCGGAGGGGGCGCCGTATGGTTGGGTGCGAGGTGTGGTGCAGTTGGTGAGGAGGCAGGTGACGGAAGTGTGGTGGTGTTTTGAGCTGGCGGTGGTGGATTGAACGAGGTGTTAGAGGGAGTATTGGGAGCCGGAGGAGGCAATAGGTTATCCGGACTGTTCTGGGAGGCACCGTTCGGTTGTGGATTGGTAAGGTTAGGAGCAGAGGGCGCAGAAGGTGTTGGGGCTGCGGTAGTAGGAGGGGCCGACGATGTTGCACTGTTGGGTGGAGTAGAGGATTGCACAGGCTTAGCGGGTTGGGTTTGTGCGGCCGGTTTGGGTGTCGCGGGCTTGGGTTGTGGGGTGGGGGGAGCGGGGTTGAGAGCCGCGAGATACTTCTGTTCGATGGGTACCGCCTTGATCATGAAGTCATGCCAGATAGGGGCGCATACAACGCCGCCTTGGCCGTTGCTCATAGGCAGATAGCGTCCATGATGCACCCTACCGCACCAGATGACGGTTGTTAGCTCCGGTGTGTAGCCGGCGAACCAGGCATCGCGGAAATCGGAGGTGGTGCCCGTTTTTCCATGGGCATTGGGCACAATGCCGTTGCTCTCATCGCCACGGGCGGCTACCCCTGTTCCCTCAGTGACTACGGCCTCAAAGGCTTCATTGAGCTGATCAACGGTAGATTTTCGCAAGAGGCCGTCTTGCTCTTGGGGGAAATGCTCCTCCACGATGTTGCCCTCTGCATCGGTGACACGCAGCAGCCCCATGGGTTTGCGCAGGATGCCGTTGTTAGCGACGACCGAGTAGGCCACGCAGAGATCGAGAGGATGAACGGCAGAGGCACCGATGGCGGAGGGATAGTAGGGGGCGATAGGGGTGGTGATGCCCATACGATGCGCATAGGCGATAACCGTTTTGATGCCTACTAGCTCCGCAACCTGCACGGCAATGGTGTTTACCGAGCGGGCGATGGCCTCCTTACAGGTCATACTGCGGCCGGTGTAGTTTTCAAAATCGTGAACGAGTTTATGGCTGTTGGGGTAGACGATGGGTTCATCGCGAAAAGTGGTGTTAAGGTCCGCTTTGCCGGTATCGAAGGCGGCGGCATAGTCGAACAGTTTGAAGGTAGAGCCGGGCTGGCGCAGCCCTTGGGTTACAATGTTAAACTGACTGGCCAGAAAACTGCGGCCTCCTACCATGGCGCGAATGGCACCGTTGCTATTATCGAGGCACACAAGGCATCCTTGATTTGCACCGGTATAGCTGGCTCGTTCCAGGCCTTGCTCCAACGCCTTTTCTGCAGCCTGTTGTATCTTCCAGTTGAGGGTGGTTTGAATTTTAAGACCCGATTCCACAAAATCGAGGCCATAGCGACGAATAAGGTCGTTGAGGATATACCAGACAAAATAGGGCGCTTTGAAGTTATATCCTTTGCGTGTGCGAGGTGGGGTGGCGAAATGGAGCTGCTCCGATTTTGCGGCTTCATATTGGGCGCGGGTGATGTAGCCGTAGCGGAGCATGGCGTCTAGCACCTCATCTCTGCGTTCGATGGCGCGATCGGGATGTGCGAAGGGAGAGTAGGCGGAGGGCAATTGAGGAAGCCCGGCGAGTAGAGCGGCTTGGGAGAGATCGAGGTCGGCTGCGGACTTGCCGAAATAGGTGCGTGCGGCGGCTTCGACTCCATAAGCGCCGGCTCCATAGTAGACGTTATTTAGGTAAAGATCGAGAATCTCATCTTTGCTATAGAGCTGTTCGACGCGCATGGCGATGAGGGCTTCGCGAATTTTGCGCGCGTAGCTTTTTTGGTGGCTAAGGCCGAAAATGCCGACATTGCGGACGAGCTGTTGGGTTAGCGTGCTGGCGCCCTCGCGGGTGGGGTTGCCGCCGGTGAGGTCAATATAGGCGGCACGCAGGATGCCCTCGATATCTATGCCAAAGTGATGATAGAAACGATGGTCTTCGATGGCGACTGTGGCCTCTTTTAGAAAGGGCGAGACCTCATTAAGGGGAACCGGTTTACGATTGATCTGTTGAAGGGTACCGAGGAGCACGCCGTCTTCCGACCAGATGGAGGTGGCGGCAGGGACAAGGGATTGGCTGGACAGCAGGTTAACATTGGGCAGGTCGCGCGAAAAACGATAGAAGATCGCTAACCCAATGATGAGCAGTGCGGCGACAAAAAGCTCCCCTATGAGGAAGAGGAGAGCCAGAAAGTTTTTGATGCGCCCTCGCGGGCTGCGCCGCACGGTAGAGTGGGCACGCAAACCTCCCTTTGCCTGCCCAGAAGCGGCTTTTGCTGCACGCCTAGCCATACAGACATTATTCGCGAAGGAGGCATAAACTGTCAAGAGATACTAGTCATCGGCGTGTTTTCGTTCCTCCAAAATCCGCTCGATACGGCTGATCAGCTGACGGCTTCTATAGGGCTTTTGCAGTCTGTCCATCACGTTAGGGGGCAGCGATTCGGCCTCCGTCGCGAGGCCGATGTCCTGTCCCTCAAAGTCGGTGCTTTCGCCCTCTATCCCTATCCCGCTCAGGAGGATAACGGGCAATTCAGGGCGCTCTACCAGAAGTCGTCTGGCCAGCTCGATCCCTGTCATGTCCGGCATCGTGATGTCGGTGATGACGAGGTCGATCGATTCCGTGGAGCATCGGATAAGATCGAGCGCTTCTTGGGCGCTTCGCACGGCAAGAACTCGGTAGCCATGCCGTGCAATGAGTTGCCGGAGGAGTTCGGTTTGTTGCAGATCGTCGTCTACCACCAGCAACGTGCGTGATGCAAGCGGCATCTCGGCCATCCTGCTGCACCTCGCTTTCTTTACTACTTCTAGGGCCATGTTCCAAGGCGCGGGTGAGAGGATTATAGTGCAGAAAAACAGAACGCCCGGAACCTGGCCGTTTGTTGACGGAAGCCCCTTTCCCTAGGGCATGGCGATTCTGCATCCACGGCTGCACACTCAAAAAGCACCCATATAATTCGGGGGTCGGCCCTGCGATTCCTTCTTAAGAACTGATCGTTCGCATAGAATTTTGCAAAAAAGCACACTCTATTTTGTTGGAAAATGGCTATAATTATAGAAAGAGGCTGCAATCCCGGTCTGTCCGCTTGCTGAATGCCAGACCGCTTTGCTGTGCGCCTGGTGGAGTAAGTGGTAAAAAAACTTTTGGTTAGGGTGTCACTTGCTTGCCCGCCGTTCGTTTCAGAATAGAACAAGGACGGCCAAGAGCAGAACCCCCATAAGTTCAATGGAGGCACGCTTTAAACGCGCTTTCAGAAAGGAGAATCCAATATGCCACGGTGGCCTCTCTTCCCTTGCGGCATTGGCTTGGCGCTGCTTTGTGGGCTTTGCTTGGTTTCGAGGGCTAGCCCTCCCAAGACGGTTGCCCCCTCAAGCCCGACGCCCGTCCCCTTGCCACGCGCCGATGCATCCGAACTCATTATTGCCGTAGCCGACTTTTCTGGAAAAGACAAGGATTTCGGCCGCTTCTTGGCCGACACGCTGCTCACCGATTTGGCTCAATCCCCCATTCTCCATATGGTAGAACGCGACGAGATAAGCCGCGTGTTGACCGAGCTAAAGTTACAGGCAACCGGGCTTACCGAGCCGCAAGTGCAAAAGGTGGGGCGACTTATTGGGGCGAACCACCTCATCGTCGGCAGCTATCTGCAGGTTGGCAATCGCCTCATTTTGAATGTGCGGCTGCTCAACGTGGACACAGGGCGTGTTAGCCCCGGTGGGGCCGCCAATGTGGCCGGCCCTGCAGACGATATTTTAGGGCTTGTGAATCGTTTGGCGCGTCTTTTACACTTGCGTCTTACAGGGAAAGACCTGCCGCTCGACCCCGACATGGAGAATCGTTCCTTACAGCTACGCACGGTGGCCGATTCGCCATCTACCGTGCCGGGCGATGCTTTATTAGCGCCTCCCCCTGCCCATGCGGATTCCACCGGAGAGGCGGAGGCACAGGCCCCGGACGATCGGGTGGTGACCGAGGGGGAGTTGGTGCGCTATCTGCAGCGCTTTGGAAAGGTGTCTTTTACAATGACCCATCCAAACGCGGCGGTTTCGCGCCTTCGCACGCTGGTTGCCATCGTGCGCGCCCTTGTTCCTCCTGACCAGATATCGGACATGGGGCGTGAGGTGGATCAGCTTGCCGATGGGAGCGCGATACCCTACTGGGCACGCCCGTATGTGGATGCTGCGCTTGCCCAAGGGCTTTGGATGCCTACCGAGCCTTTGCGCCCGCAAGAGCCGGCCACATGGCTTTTTGTACGGACTGTTGTGTCACGGGCACCGGGAGCTTCTTCCGATGCGGATTCGGAACCTGTGGGGAATACCGTTGTGCGTTCTTCCACTTCGAGGGCTTCTGAGGATATAGTGTCTCCCAAATACACCGGTCTATTGGTAGACGCACGCAATATGCCTGTACAACGCGACATGAGCTTGCGCATTTTGGATGAGGACGGGCGGTTGGTCTATCCTCCGCCAGAGCACATGCCCGACCCCGACTTTGTGGATGTGGAGGGAACGGCCTCTTATGCCCACACTCAGGCAGAAACACGTCGCGCCGGGGCACACCCTATGCGGGTGAATGCGCTTCGCGTGCAGGGCGACGACATTATTATCTCTCGCACCGATGCCGATCGTATTTTGGCCGAAGATCGGCGCGATCATTTCCTGTGGAACTGGAACGTCTGCATCCTTGTGGATGCCGATCGGTAGGATGGAGCTATGTTCTGCCTACTTCCGATCTTCATCGGCATGCACCTATGGCTTCAAGGGGAAGCAGCGCCCGCGACGGTTTCGGCCTCGAGCGCCTCAAAGCCGGAGCCTGCCACCGTGCATGTGATCGCCTCCGGCATGGCGCCTTTAGGGATAGATGGAGCTGCAGCCGAAGAGGAGGCCGTTTGGGACGCCAAGCGCAACGCGGTGGAGATGGCGACGGGGGTCTTCATTCGGGCGCGTACTTTTGGGGAGAACTATCGAACTCTGCACGATGAGATCGAGAATCAAACGGCGGGCTTCATCCGCTCGTGGCGTTTGGTGCCCGAATCGGTGCATGTGGAGCAGATCGCTCCCGGTCCGAACGGGCGCATACTCTGTCTGCAGATCGAGGCCGATGTGGCGAGGCTTTCCGCCATTCAATCGCTTAGCGATATTCGTGATGCCTACAACGACCTCGGAAACCCCCAACTCTTGGTGAGGATCGCCTGCCCCACGGCGCCAGATTGTGCCCAGATAGCTCGGCAAGAGTTGGTGCTGCAGCTGCGGTCGGACGGCTACGATTTGGCGGAGACTCCCCCAGCCGATATCGTGTTACAAGGGCAACTGCAACTCGTTCCGACCGTGCGGCTTGGCGATGCGCAAAGCCCCTATCATGTAGGCGATGTGGTGGCCATATGTCAGGCTCATCTTACCCTTGCGGCCGTCTCCCCTTGGAGCCAGGAAACCCTGTTTGTTGCTCAGGCGGATGCGAAGGGGGTTAGTTTTCAAAGCGATGCTCTGGCCGCCGAGCAGGCCGCGCAAAATGCGGTGGATGCGTTGATGCAGCAAAACCGCACGCTGTTTACACAGGAGATACCGGCTCGCTGGGCCAAAGAGCGCATAGACGGCCATCCGGTGGCCCTGCGTGTCGTCGGGTTAGCGAGGCCAAAGGAGAGCCGACTGTGCGAGGCGATAGAGGGCATGCGCGGGTTTTGCGATGTCCTTCGGCAGCAGCGTCAAGCCGACAGTTACGACATCATCTTTCGTTCGCGCTTAGCCACGCAAGATGTTGCATTACGCCTGGGCAAAATTCCGGGGCTTCCATTAAAACTCGTTTCTATGCAAGGGGCTGCCCTCGTCTATCGGGTCCCGCGAGAGGCGCCCTCTTCGGCATCAAGGGGGCCTTATTCTTTACGGAAAGGAGTGTCGATTCATGAAAAAAGGACGTTGTCTGCTCTCTATTTTGCTCGCCGGCCTGCTCGTGGTGCCGGTGGGTCTTTACGCCGCCTCACGGCGCGCCGATGACGATATCGAGCGAGTGGGGCCGCATGGCTCCATAGACTGGACAGAGAACACCATCTACGCTATCGGCCTTGGGGCTATTCCCAATAATGCCTCCAATGACGCCGTGGCCTATCTCAAGGCGCGCGACTATGCCATTCTTGACGCCATGCGCAACCTGCTGATGGCCATCCATCACGTGCACATAGATGCCGTGACCACCGGTGAAGAGTATATGGCGCGGGATGCTACCATTCGCGCGGAGGTGGAGGGGCTGCTGCATCACCCGCGCTTCATTTCGGAGCGGCGTATTCGTGAGGGACGCGATGCCATGGTGGAGGTGACGATGGCAGCGCCTCTCTATGGCAACGGGAGTGTGGCCGAAGCCTTTCGTTCGGCTTTGATACCTCATGGTGAAGGAGCTGCTGAGCATAGGGATAGGGGGGCTTCGGGAGCAGAAGCCGTGCCGGCCCCGAGTGCCACGTTGCCGCCTGTCGTTTCGCCTCCGAACATTCGGCCGCAAGTGGACGAAGACAGCACACCCTATACATCGGTCATCATTGATGCGCGAGGCTATCGTGTTCAGCGAGATATGTCGCCGAAAATCTACGCTGCCGACGGCACAGAGGTGTGGGGAACGGTGAATGTGGACCCCAACTTCGTTATCGAGCATGGCATCGTGGTGTATGCCCATAGCATCGCGCAGGCGCGCCAACTGCCGGAAGCGGGTTCACATCCTCTCATTCTTCGGGCCATCGGCGGATCGAACTCGCCGGTCCATGCGGACGTGGTGCTCAGTCAGGCCGATGCGGAGCGTTTGGCAAGGCTTAACGCACGCGACGGCTTTCTTGATCGCTTCCATGTGATCTTCGTGGTAGACCCGATGGATTAGACGAGAGGGTTCCGCTGGGGTCCTTCGTCCCCTATCAAAGCAGACAGCCGGTTAATTTGTTGATCTCCCCTCTCCCATAGGGGGAGGGGGTGGGGCTTAAAGAGCCGGCGATACGCCTGTCCTTTCGAGCCGGAGACGAGATAAACACCTGTCATTTCGAGCCGCAGGCGAGAAATCTTGAATTTCAATTTCTACCCGTTCTGAGGAGGTAGGGGGTGGGGCTGTGGAGACTGCCAACCTCAAGGTTCTAGAGCAAGTCAGCAAAGTGAGCTTATCTTGCTCGCCCCCTATCCCTTCCTTTCCCCCTATTAGGGAGAAAGGGGGCGGTTGTGGCTAGTTTCCAGATGACAGCTTATCAAAGGAAACCGCCTGTAGGGGCACGGTGACCGTGCCCCTTTTGCTCATCTCCCCTCTCCCAAAGTGGGGGAGGGGCGGGGGGGTGGGGGCCTTGAGAGAGGGAAGGAGATGGGGCTGCAGGGGTAAACCTTGTGGTTATCCTTCTAAGATGGGCCATTCTTAGGCAGGCACAAGGCCTGCCCCTACAGATGCAGGTTGGTTCCTCACAAGGGGTGTAAGAGTAACCCTTTGGGGGGAAAGGGCTTCGGTCTTGATGTGCAGAATGGAGGGGTGGCAACAAGACGGATAGTCAGAGGAAGCTGCTGTTTAGCTTATTGGTCTCCCCATTCAATCGCCGATCTCAAAACCGGATGCCCACTTTGATGGTCTGTTCCGGGTGGTGAAAGAGATCGGCCAGAGCAGCGGGGGCATCGGCAAAAGAGAGGATGGGATTTACGACGCCGGCGCCGGAGAGGAGCTTTTTGCGGAAAAGCTCTATCGTGGCTTCAAAAGCGCGTTGCGGAGTCCACAGAGGATGGGAGCGATCGGGGTTGCCCCAGCCCTCCCAAGCTTGGCTGCCCACGATGGTGGGACGATTGAGGTGAAACTCTTCATCGAGGTGGAGATCGGTGGCGTTCTGAGGCCCCCAGGGCACATGCACCACGGTTCCGCACTGACGCAGGCAACGAATAGCCTGGTGAAGAGCCGAAGCGCTGCCGGAGGTCTCAACAGAGACATCCACGCCGCAACCGTTTGTGGCCTGTTTGATGGCCAAGCCCACATCGCATGCGGTGGGATCGAAGGTGGCTGTTGCGCCATAAAGCTCAGCGCAGTCGCGCCGAATGGCAAGTGGGTCTACGCCGAAAATCGCGTTCGCCCCGGCAGCTTTGGCTATCTGAACGGCCATTTGGCCGATGGCGCCCAGGCCGAAAATGGCCACATCGTCGCCAACGCGGATGTTGCCATCTCGAATGGCCACAAAGGCAACATGCGCCGGATCAACACAGACGGCATCGCTTGGGCTGAGAGTGTCGAGGGCATGCCAGTGGGTTTCTTTGGCTTGATGGATTTCGCGCACAGGGCCATATCCGAATACGAGGTCGCCGAGTTTCCAACGCTCTACATTGGCTCCGACCTTGATGACCGTACCCACCACCATGTTACCGATGGTGCGTTCGGTAGGGGGCAGTGCAGGCTCCTCTTTTGGCAGGAAAATACGCAGCGTTTTATCCCACCGCTTGCGGTCAAAAACGCTGCCGGTGATCGCCTTTAGCTCGGTTCCATGTTTGGGGGCGGCAAAAGTGACCTGAACGCGCACCTCGTCTTTTTGAAGGGGGGGAAGGGTGTATTCGCGGAACCAGAAGGCTTCACCGGTTTTCGTAACAATCTCTTTGGGCATCGCTACCTCCTTGATGCTCGTTTGGACGGAATATTCTTCGTCTGCCTCTCCGAGTCCTGCCTTTTAGAGGGGGATAATGGCTTGGCCTTTGCGACGGGGCGTGATGCTTTAGGCGAAGAGGAAGAAGGGCGCCCTGCCCCAGAAAATCTTGCGATTTTCTGGGGACCCCTGCGTTGGCCTTGAGGGGCGGGGTGGGGCTTGAAGAGCTGGTGATACGCCTGTCCTTTCGAGCCGAGGATGAGATGAACAACTGTCCTTTCGAGCCGGTCACACCACTGTCATTTCGAGCCGGTCACACCACTGTCATTTCGAGCCGAAGGCGAGAAATCTTGAATTTCAATCGCCACCGGTTCTGAAAAATGGGGGTGGGGCTGCAGAGACTGCCGGCTTCACCGTTCTAGAGCCAATTCGTGGAGTAAGCCGACTTTGTTCGCCCCCTATCCCATCCTTTCCCCCGATTCGGGAGGTGCTAGCGCACGGCGCAGCAGCGGCCAGAGAAATAGGCGGGTAAGGCAATCTTCCTGGCCGCTGAGTTGCCCACCGCGAGGTGCCCCTCTCCCCAATGGGGGGAGGGATGGGAGGCTTGTAGGGGTAGGCCTTGAGGAGCCGATGATACGCCCGTCATTTCTCGTGAGATAAACAACTGTCATTCCGAGATAAACAACTGTCATTTCGAGCTGAAGGCGAGAAATCTTAAGTTTCCATTTCCACCCGTTCTGAGGTGGAGGGCGTTGGCTTTGAAGGGGAAGGTGCTGAGGGGGAGGGCGTCCGCCTTGGGCGCAGCACCGTCGGCCTTGAGGAGTAGGAAGCGAGTTTTTCGCGTGCGAGGCGCGCTCCCACGGTTTCCGGGGCTTGGTAGATGGGGCGGCGAACCTCGGCGTAATAGACTTCGAGGATGGCGATATGTTCCGTTTTCATGGCTCGGCTCAGTTTGCGCGTGGCGGCATCGAGATGCTCCCATACCGTTTTGGGGTCTACACGAAGTGTGGCGGCAATTTGGAACTGACTCTTGCCTTCGAGCCAGGCGCTGAGGCAGAAGTGCTGGCGTTGTGTGAGAGGCACGGTTTGAAGAAGGCGATATAGCTCTTGGCGATAGCCGAGAAGCAGTTCGGTAAGGGGTGGTGGGGCCGGGCGCTGTTCGATGGCGTTTGCTTGCGTTTCCGAAAGCGTCTCGACAGGGTGGAGAAAGCGGCGTCGAAGGTGGTCGGCACAGGCGTAGTCCACGAATCGGCGAAGCCAGGCCAGAAATTCGGCAGCTGGGGGAATGACATCGCGGTCGTCACGTGCATTCCATGCGGCGAGAAGCGCCTCTTGCACCACATCTTCAGCGTCCTGTGTGCCGACACGTTTGGCTGCATAGCGGCAGAGGGGGCGGTAGAGCGGTTTAAGCGCACGATCAAACGCCCCTTCAAACCGATTGTGTAACGAGCGAGCCATCTTCACCTATCCTCCATATAGTAGAACTTTGTATCCTATTTTAACAAAAAGATTCAAGGGGCAGAGGTGTGGGGGTCGGCCTTGAGGGGCCGGCGATACGCCCGTCCTTTCGATCCGAAGACGAGATCAACACCTGTCATTTCGAGCCGCAGGCGAGATCAACACCTGTCATTTCGAGCCGCAGACGAGATCAACACCTGTCATTTCGAGCCGCAGGCGAGAAATCTTGAGTTTCCATTCCTACCGGTTCTGAAAGATGGGGGAGTGGCTACAGAGACTGCCAGCTTCACGGTTCTAGAGGCAGTTTGTAGAGCAGGTTGGCTTCGTTCGCCCCCTATCCCGGCCTTTCCCCCTATTAGGGAGGTGCTAGCGCACGGCGCAGCAGCGGCCAGTGAGATAGACGATCATGCGAACTGTACTGGCCGCAAAGGCGCCGTCCGCGAGGACGCCCACCGCGAGGTGCCCCTCTCCCTGATAGGGGGAGGGGAGTGGGGGTGGGGGCCGATGCCACAACTGTCATTTCGAGCCGAAGGCGAGAAATCTTAAGTTTCACTTCCCACCCGTTTTGAGGGGAAGGGATGGGGCTGTAGGGGTTACTCGTGAAGGGAAGGGCGCAGTGCGCAGCACCGCCGCTCTTGAGGGGCAGGAGGCAGAGACCTGTAAGCAGCTTGCGCACTCCAAGCCCTCGGGTTTTGGAAGAGTGGCGGAAGGAGGCCAGTCGCTTTGCCGGCGAAGTCTGCAGGAGAAAAGCGGGCGAGTAGAGAACATAACAATCAAAATGGAGCGCTCGATGAGATGTAGAGAGCGAAATTGAGCCTATGAGAACCTTTTTGCATGTGGAGCAACGTGGGGCGCTGGCGACGATTACGCTCAACCGACCAAGGGTGCGCAATGCTTTAAACAGTGAGATGAGCACCGCCCTAACGAGGACTTTTCATCAGTTGGCCGAGAGGGCGCGTGTGGTGGTGCTAAGAGGGGAAGGCCCCGCGTTTTGTGCCGGAGCCGACATTGAGGAGATGCAGCGACTTACGGAGGCCGATTTCGACACGCAACGGGCACAGGCTGTGACTCTACAGCAGATGTTTCAGGCGATCGCTAGCTTCCCTGGCGTCACCATTGCCCGCGTACATGGTGCCGCCATAGGGGGTGGAGCGGGGCTGGCGGCCGTTTGCGATATCGCCATCGCAGCGGAGGAGGCGTTTTTTGCGTTCAGCGAGGTGCGAATCGGGCTTATACCGGCTACCATTGCCCCTTGGGTGGTGCAAAAAGTGGGGTTGGGGACGGCAAGAGCTTTGTTTGTGACCGGAGAACGCATTACGGCGACGGAGGCGTTACGCATCGGTTTGGTGCAGCAGGTGGCGATGCCCAACGCTCTCGATGAGGCCGTAGAGCGTAAAGTGGAAGCCATTCTCCAATGCGGACCGGAGGCCATTGCGGCCGTGAAGCGACTCCTGGTGCATCTTCAGGGGTTTTCTTCATCAGAAACGGCCGATCTCACGATCGCCTATTTGGTGGAGCGGCGCATGAGCAAAGAGGCCAAAGAGGGCTTTCAGGCTTTTCTCGAAAAGCGGCGTCCCTCCTTCTTCGAGGCGCTGTCGTGAAGCGGGTGCTGATAGCCAATCGCGGTGAGATCGCGGTGCGTATCTTGCGCACGTGCAAAGAGATGGGGTTTCACACTATTGCCGTCTATTCAGAGGCGGATCGCGATGCCCTGCATGTGGCTTTAAGCGATGAAGCCCATCTTTTAGGGCCGGCGCCGGCCCGCGAGAGCTATCTAAATATCGAGCGTCTGCTGCAGGTAGCACGACGTGCTCGTGCCGACATGGTGCACCCCGGCTATGGGTTTCTCTCGGAGAATGCCGATTTTGCCGCCGCTTGCCGAGCACAGGGGTTGATTTTTGTGGGGCCTTCGCCCGAGACCATTCGGCAGCTGGGAGACAAATGTGCGGCACGCGCCCTTGCGGAGCGAATCGATGTGCCCACCGTGCCCGGCTATACGGATGACGATATGTCGGAGCGTCGGCTCCTGAGAGAGGCAAAACGCATCGGCACGCCGCTTATCCTCAAAGCAGCCGGCGGTGGCGGCGGGCGGGGCATGCGGATCGTTTCGGATTTGGCACAACTGCCGGAAGCGCTTGCGGCCGCACGCGGCGAGGCTCTGGCGGCTTTTGGGGACGAACGAATCTTCCTCGAACGCTACATTCCACGTGCACGCCATGTGGAGGTGCAGATTTTAGGCGATTCTCAAGGCAACGTGATCCATCTGTTTGAACGGGAGTGCTCGGTTCAGCGCCGTTACCAAAAGATCGTTGAGGAGAGTCCTTCCTGCGGTGTCAATGCCACTTTGCGCAAAGCGTTGACCGAGGCGGCCGTGCGCATTGCCAAAGCGGCGAACTACGTTGGAGCCGGCACGGTGGAGTTTCTGGTGGAGGCGAACGCTGCGGAACCCCGGTTCTATTTTTTGGAGGTCAATACACGCCTCCAAGTAGAACATCCGGTGACGGAGGCGGTGACCGGCTTAGACCTTGTGCGGCTTCAGTTTCATGTGGCACAGGGGCGTCCTTTGCCCTACGCGCAAGAGGATATCTCCCTTATGGGGCACGCCATCGAGGTGCGCCTTTGCGCCGAAGACCCGGCAAACCATTTTTTGGCCTCGCCGGGAACGGTGCGATTTTGGCAGGCGCCCGAAGGTCCCGGAATACGGGTGGATACTGCTTTGGAGATAGGTAGCTTTGTTTCCCCTTACTACGACCCGCTGTTGGCCAAGATCATCGCTTTTGGGAGAACGCGGGATGAGGCTTTAGCCCGGCTCGAGCGCGCCCTCATGGAGACGCATGGCGTGGGGGTCAAGACGAATCTCGCTTATCTGCTCGACATTATCCGCCATCGCGCGTTTCGTGAGGGCGACCTTTCCACCCGTTTTCTTGAGGAGCATTTTGCCGAATGGAAGCCGTCCACAGAGCCACCGGAGGAGGTGCTGCTGGCCTTGGCTGCAGCGAGCGTTGAAGGCGACCGTTTACCTGCTTTGCGTGGTGTCTCTCTCTCGGCTTCGCAAAACCCGTTAAGCCCGTGGTACACGGTGGGGCGTTGGCGAAACACATGAGGGATGTCTATGCGTTATAACTATCGTTTGGAAGAGGCAGCGGAGAACCTACTAAGCCTTGATCTGGAGGCAGAAGGCGAAATCTATAAGGTTACGCTGCCGAATGGGCAAAGCTATCGGGTTCGCTTGCGAAGAGTGGGGATGGCGACCCAGCTTATGCCTTGGGTTGAGATCGCACTGTGCGATGCCGACGGGCAACCCGAACGGCTCCTGCGCGTGCCGGTTGTTGACCTAGATGGACGCATAGCGGTGTCTTGGAAAGGACGAGTCTATCTCTTTGAACGTATGGAGGAAGGAGGGGGTCGGCCGGAGACTTACGGGGAAAGAGCGACGGAGGGGAAGGGAGTCGGCCTTGAGGGGAAGGGCGGACTTGTGCGAGCGCCGATGGTGGGTGTGGTGTCGGAGGTGTTGGTGAGCGAAGGGCAGCTTGTGGAGAAGGAGCAGCCGCTGTTGGTGCTTGAAGCCATGAAAGTGGTGATGCGTATCGGCGCGCCTTGTGCCGGTCAGGTGAAACGTTTATGGGTGCAGGCGGGACAGTTGGTATCGCATGGGGAGCCGTTGGTGGAGTTGGTGGAAGAATGAGTGTCGTCTCTGGTTCTAGCAAAAAGCGGCTTCTGCTCGGCTATATCATTTTCCTGCTTCTCTTTATATTCGTTATTGGGGTGCTGCAGTGTGCCATTCATGCCGTAGAGATGCGAGCGCAACGTTTCCATTTGTTGCTAAAGCAGGGGGAGCAAACGATGGCGACAATCACCGCGAAACGGGTCACGACGTCGGGCGATCTGGTCACTTTTCGTTATACCGTGTCGGATCGCACTTACACAGGCAAAAGCCCTGTATCGCCCGAAACGTTCAGCACGCTGGTGGTTGGCCATGTTACCCCTGTGCTCTATCTTCCCCAGTCCCCTTCTCAATGCGAATTGGCGTTATCGGATGTCCTCACGTGGGCTTCTGGTCTGGTGCAGTATTGGCGCATTTTGCAGATCGCCAACGGTGTTGCCGGTGTTCTTGTGTTGTTTCGCATCACACGGCTGCGCAAACAGTTAAAAGCCCTGCAGTGAAGGAGGCGTTATGCAAGAAAACGGCCTTGTAGAGCGGGTGCGAGCGGTGGAACGGCATTTTGCCGAAATGCCTCGGCGGGCTAGGGTGGTAGAGGTTGGGCCGCGAGATGGTCTTCAGAACGAACCGCTTATTCTGCCCACCGAGGTGAAGGCGCAGTATATCGCCCTGCTTTCCGAGGCAGGATTTAGCGAAATCGAGATCACCTCTTTTGTTAGTCCAAAACGTGTGCCCCAGTTAGCCGATGCCGAGGCGCTCTGCGGGCAGCTTCGTTTTTCCGAAAAAGTGCGTTACACGGGGCTGGTGCCCAACCGACGCGGGCTGGAGCGGGCTTTGGCAGCGGGCGTTCGATCAATAGCTGTTTTAGCTGCGGCCAGCGAAACCTTTTCTCTGCGCAATATCGGCATGGGGATGAAGGAGGCCCTCGAGGAGATTCGGGCGGTTTGTCAGATGGCTCGGTCGGAGGGGATTCGCGTGCGCGGCTACGTTTCTACGGCATTTTACTGTCCTTATGAGGGCCGCGTGTCTCCTACGCAGGTGCGTTCTGTGGTGGAGTCGCTGTTGGAGATTGGGGTTGACGAGGTTTCGTTAGCCGACACCATCGGCCATGCGGCGCCAACCGATGTGGTGCAGTTGTTGGAGGTTCTGGCGCCCGTTTTGCCGTTGGAGCGCACGGCAATGCATTTTCACGACACATGGGGTTTGGCCCTTGCGAACGTGCTGACAAGTCTAGAGCTAGGCGTGGCCACCTTTGACGCGGCTTCCGGTGGAGCGGGTGGGTGCCCCTTTGCTCCGGGCGCCGCGGGGAATGTGGCAACGGAGGACTTGTTGGTGCTTTTGCAGGGCATGCACATTGAGACCGATGTAAATTTGGCGAAGGTGACAGAGGCTTCGCGCTATTTGGAGAGTTCTTTGGGCAAGTTGCTACCTGGGCGCTATCTGCGTTCGAGGATGGAGATATCGTAGGGGCAGGCCTTGTGCCTGCCCTGGAAATGGGGCCATCGCAATGGGGACAACCACAAAGGTTGCCCCTACCTAGTTGCGACGCCCCTTTTTGGGAGAGGTGGCGGTTGTTTCGTAGGCGAGGAGAACCGCTTCGGCTACCTCGCGCAAGGAGCGGCCGGAGGAGAGCGCAAGCGCCTGTAGGCGCCGCTCGGCCTCTCTTTCGGTAAGTTCATGCAGTTGCATCAGGGCGCGTTGCGCTTTGGCCGTTAGCTCCATAAGTTCGCGCTCTTCACGCGTGCTTTCTAAGGCGCCTTCAAGTGCAAGAAGTTCGCGGTAGCGGGCGATAGCAATGGTGATGGCCGGTTGAAGCTCCTGCTGCCGATAGGGCTTAACCAGATAGGCCAGCACACCGGCCTTACAGGCCTTCTCGATCATGGGGGCATCGCTGTAGGCGGTGAGCATGAGCACGGGGCAGAGCCGCTCTTTGCTGAGTATCTCTGCCACTTCCAGGCCGCCGATTTTGGGCATCATGATGTCGAGGATGGTAAGGTCGGGGCGAAGGCTGCGCGCTAAGCGGCAAGCCTCTTCACCATCCTCCGCCTCCCCAACAACGCAGTGGCCGAGCTGCTCCAGCATCCGTTTCAGGTCGAGACGCTGCAGCGCGTCGTCCTCTGCGATGAGTATTTTTACCTCTAGCATGCTCTCTCCTCATGCAGCTTTGCGGGTGACGTATTCTTTACGGATAGAACCCTCGTTCCGTTTATCGTTGCAACGGCTACACTTTAAAGCGAATGTGCACGATATCGCCATCTTTCACGATATACTCTTTGCCTTCGAGGCGCATCTTTCCGGCGGCTTTGGCCTCTTCCCAGCAGCCACCGGCGGACCGAAAATCGTCGAAGGCGATGACCTCGGCGCGAATGAAGCCGCGGGCAAGGTCGGAGTGAATCTTTTCGGCGGCTCCTACGGCGTTGGTGCCTTGAGGAATCGTCCAGGCGCGTACCTCATCCTCACCCACGGTAAAAAAGCTGATCAGGCCCAGCGCTTCATAGGCGGCGCGGATGAGACGATTTCGAGCCGGTTCGGCGATGCCGAGCGCTTGCAGGAACTCTTGTTCTTCTTGGGGAGCCATTTGGGCGACTTCCATCTCGGCGCGGGCGCAGAGCGGGATGAGCGGCAGATGCTGCTCTGCGGCGAACTGGGCGAGGGGGGCAAGGGATTCGGGCTTTTCTTGCCCTACCTGGTTTTCGCTGATATTGGCCACAAGCAACAGTGGCTTGCCGGAGACAAAAGCGTAGCTTCGCAGCGCCCGCTCTTCTTCGGGGGTAAGCGGAAAGGTGCGCACCGGCTGCATGGTTTCCAGATGGGCTTTAAGGCGTTGCAGCACCTCATATTCAACCGCCTCGGCGGGGTTTTGGCGCTTTTGCTGGCGCGCTTTCTCGAGCCGTTCAAGGCGTCCCTCTATCACCATAAGATCGGCAAAGATCAACTCCTCCTGCACCTGTTGGGCCTCGCGCAGCGGGTTAAGGCCGTGTTCCGGCGGCGGCACCCGTTCGTCCTCGAAAGCACGCACCACGAGCACGAGAGCGTCCATAAGGCGCACATGGGCAAAGAAGTCGGTTCCAAATTTGGTAGCTCGGCCTGCCGGTCCCCCCGATTCGATGCGTGGCCCGCCCTCGGTAAACTCGATGGTCGCCGGGGTGGCCTTCTTCGGGCGGCATTTCTCCACAGCATAGTCGAATCGCGGATCGGGCACGGCAACAACGCCCACGTGAATCTGTTTGGGGTCGAACTGACCTAAGTTCACGTTGGAGCGGGTAAGGGCATTATAGAGGCTTGTTTTGCCTGTTTGTGGCAGACCGATGATGCCGACTTTCATGGGATGGCGGCTGCAAACTCCTCAACGAAAACGATTTCAGACGTATAGTCTACCCGATAGAGGTCTCCTTTATAAAAATCCGCTTGACAAAGGCGCGTCGAAGCGCTATACTGTTCTTGATTGTTCTTTAACATCGGCACCGTTTTAGAGGTCTTCGACGAGGCTTTCCACGAGTTTCTGAAACGTGGGAGAAGTTGTAACGTCCAATACATAAGTAAGTATCATCCGGTCGGTTCGCTGTTGTTGGAAGAGCCTGTAAGTGGTGGCTTCTTCCCTGTGTCCTTCCAAGAAGGAGGAAGAAAATGGCAAAACTCGTCTCCGAGCTAAAGGAAGAGGAGTACACATCTGCGGTTATCAGCGTTGTAAAAAGGGCTATTGTTCTCGCGGTATTGCTGGTGATCGGAAGGATGATCCGCGATGCCCTGCCGGCAAGCGAAAGACTTGCGGCGGATAAGGCCCTCTTAGTGCTACTGGGGCTCGGCACGCTTGTGGTGTTGATCCCGGCCATTTATCTGCTGCGCTTGAGCCGTATTAAAGGCTCTCAGGTGACATGTCCCTACTGCGAGGAGGTGAACGTGCTTGTGGAGCCGCCGATGGAGGACTTCATCTGCGAGCACTGCAAGCGGACGATCTACTATCAGGACGGCCATATGGTTCCGATCACCATTGTTGCCTGCCCGAAATGCAACGTGGATTACAAGGTCGCTTCGATTGCCGACCACTATATTTGTGATCGGTGTGGGCTATCTATCCCGGTGCACCCAAAGAAGGAGAAGGAGCCGGAGCCGCTACCCGACTCGGTTGTAGCGCGGGTGCAAAGTCCTGCGGTTCGGTTAGGGGCGGCTAACCAAACGGTGTTGATGCGCGCCTATCCGCCCTCTGCCGAGCGACAGCTTATCGCCATTTTGCGCCGAGAGATGGGGGTGAATGAGGAGCAGGCACGGATGTTGCTACAGACAACCTCGCAGACAACCCCGCTTATCGTCGCCTTCGACATTCCCGCGTTAGAGGCGGAGAGTTTAAGGCGGGAGCTTGAGGCTTTGGGCGCTCAGGTAACCGTGCGTGACGAGGCGCCATCGCACGTGTAGAAACGATATTGGCAGCTGTCGAGACGTATAAGGAGGGTGAGAGGTGTTTTAGGGCTATAGGTTAGAGGATGGAAAGGAATTGATCGTTGTTTACAGTACCGCGTGGTGCCCGGACTGTCTTCGCGCACGCCAGGTTTTAAAAGAGGCCGGAGTGGATTTTGTGGAGATAGATATCGAGAAGGTGCCCTGCGCCGAGGAGGCTATGCGTGCTTTCAATGGAGGTGTGGGCAAAGTGCCCACCATTCTTATTGAGGCTCTGCCGGAGGAGCGGGTGGTGTTGGTAGAGCCTTCGGATGAGGTGCTCCGCAAAACTTTGGCGGACTACAAAGCAAGGCGCGGTGGAAGTGAAGAGTAGTAAGAGAAAAGCTCCTGCAACTGCAGGAGCTTTTTCGGATGTGGAAAGGGGAAACTACTTTTTAGAGCGCGGGCGTGCTTTTTTGATAATCTCTTCGGGCAGAGGTTTTACGCCGCTGAGATAGTCTTGAAACTCGCGACTGGTGAGCACGCTGGTGGTAACCTTAAGTCGGACCTTACCTTCCGGCGTCGGCACGGTGACGGTTTGCAGGTTCGGCACAAAGGTATGGTTCTTTTTAGGTGCCCGCAGTTTCCACGCTCCACTGTGGGGATGCCGCTTGCGGTGGCCTTTCATCGGCCCAACGCCCGACACCTGACATACGCGCGACATGAAACATCTCCTTAAATAGGTACCGTTGTTCGACGTGGGGCAGTATACCGTAGCGAAAGCTACCGTGTCAAGAATGATGAAGATGAAGTTTTTAAAGGCTTTGGCGTATAATGGCATATAGTGGAAATGCAACAACGGAGAACCCGAGGGGCAAGGCGTGGTTGACGGTTTAATACGCGGGAAATACCGAATAAAGCGAGAAATTGCGCGCAGCAACGACATCGTCTATGAGGCGTATGACGAGACGCTTGGCCGTCGGGTGGCTCTCAAAGTTCTTAACATCCCTCCTAATCTCGTTGGGGCAGCTCGCAGAGAGCGTATAGAACGTTTCAGCCGAGAAGCGCGGGCGGCAGGACGACTCTCCCATCCGAATATTGTGGCCGTTTACGATTATGGCGAGGAGAACGGGAACTACTACATCGCCATGGAGTTTTTGGAGGGCCAAAGCCTGCGCGATATTCTCGCCCTGCGCGGCGCTCTGCCTGTAAACGAGGCGGTAGATATTGCCTGTCAGATATTGGAAGCGCTTGCCTATGCCCATGCGCATCAGGTGATTCACCGCGACATTAAACCGGAAAACATCCATATTTCGGGTGGAAAAGCCAAACTTACCGATTTCGGCATCGCGCGGTTAACGGAAGAGCCGGCGCTCACCAAAGACGGCCAGATTTTTGGAACCCCAAGCTACATGTCGCCTGAACAGATCGAGGGACGTGCCATTGACCATCGCTCCGATCTCTTTTCTCTGGGCGCCGTGCTCTACGAGATGCTCACGGGGCGCAAACCTTTTGTGGGCGACAGCGTGGTAAGCATTACCTACGCCATTATGAACGCCGATCCCGCGCCCTTGATAGGCGTGCCCGCCTCGGTAGAGCAGGTTATACGTCGTGCGCTCTCCAAAAACCCCAATCTACGACCCGCTTCCGCAGAGGAGATGCGCCAGGAGTTGCAGCGGGCGCTGCAGATGGCCACTATGAACCCGGCCATGGGCGCGCAAATAACCGGCTCTTACTACCCTACACCGTTTCCCACCAACGTGCCGACACCACAACCCCCCCCTTCTCCGGCGTCTCCCCCTGGCGTGATGGTGCCCATGCCGTCGAATAGTCCGAACGTCAGCTACGGCGGCGGTGGGTTGCCGTGGCGCTGGTCAAAACCCGGCCCGGGCGGAGACCCCTCGCAGATGGCTGCGGCTCCGCCTGTCGTCTCGCCCCCCGGCAGCACGGCGTTGAGCCAAGCAATACCACCGCCCTATACGGCCTCCGGGCTGCCTGCTTATGGACACCCTCCGAACTGGCCTCATGCAAGGCGACGTCCCTCATTCGATTTTAGCCTGCCTCCTGGGGTGGTGGCCTTTTTCGGCTGGGCTTTTGTGGCCATTGCGCTTGGCGTTTTACTGGCGGTGGGGGTTATCTTCTTTCTGAAGGCCTATCAAAGCTATCAGCAACAGCAAAATCGGCAGCTCGTGCTGCACATCCTCGGTGAGGGCAACCAGGCCTACACCAAGAAAAACTACTCGGCGGCTCTGCAAAGCTTTCTCAAAGCGCTCCATATCGCGACGGATGCCTCGCAAAAGGCCGATATCAAAACAGACCTCGCCTATACCTATGTGCAGCTGGCACGGCAGGCGATGGAGCACCACGACCTTCAAACGGCGGAGGAGGACTACGAGGCAGCCCTACGCTATGCCCCCGGCTATGCCACAGCGCATCAGGAGTTAAGCGAACTGCTTCGTTCGGAAGGGCGCACGCAGGAGGCCTCTCAAGAGAGTCAGCTCGCCAAACAAAGTCCATCGGGGAATATGCAGCCGCCCACAACGCTCTCCACCAACATCGCTCCCCTGCCCGGTACGCTCTCGACCAACACTGCTCCACAGTCCGGGACATTTTCATCGGGCAGCGCCGATTTCATTGCCCAACGTCGGCAGGAGGCGCAGCAAGACCTTGATGAGGCACAGCAGTTGCTTCTGCAAGGCGATCGGTTTGGGGCGGAGAGGAAGTTGGAGGATGCGGTAGCAAAGGGAGCTGGGCTGCCCGAAGGAGAGCGGGCACAGGAGGAGCTTAACGAACTTCATGGGATGTCTTCTGAAAGCGATACGAACTCGAACATGGTGCCGAACTATGGGGATTTGGGAGGGGGATTTTGAGGAAGGCTTCTCCTCAGGGGCGACGTTTGCCGCCTCGAGCTGTGTTGTCGGTTGATTGTGGGCATCGCTTTCCCTATACGGTTGAGATTTCGGAAAATCTACTTTCTGTGCGGGGCCTTCCTGCGGAGTTAGAGGGGGCTTTAGTGGCCCAGATCACCGACCTTCATGCCGGTTTTGGGAATACGGATGCGGTTTTTGAGGCCGTTTGGCAGTATCTGGAGAAGATATGCCCGGATATGCTGTTGCTGACCGGCGACTATATTGACGATAATCACTCGGCGCGTAACTACCCTTTAACGGAGCTGCTTTGTCGTCTCAGGGCGCCGTTAGGAATCTATGCGGTTTTTGGCAATCATGACCACCGTGGGGGGATCGCGGGCGTGAGGAGGCATCTGGAGGCAGCGCACATTAAACTGCTTTATAACGAAAGCCTTTGCACGCCCCACGGGCTTTGGCTTGTTGGGGTAGACGATCTGCATGAGGGGCAGCCGGATGTTGCGCGTGCTTTTGCAAATGTTCCCCCCACGGTGATGCCTGTGGTGTTGTCGCACAACCCTCGACTCATTGAGCTGATTCCGGATCGGGAGGTGGTGATTCTTTCAGGCCACACGCATGGGGGGCAGATATGTCTGCCGTTTCCCACTCCGGCGATGGTTTGCCGTTTCCATTTGGGGTGTCGTCAGGTGGCAGGGTGGTATGAGAACGGGCGTGCGCGGCTTTATGTGAGCCGTGGTATTGGGGTAACCGGCTATCCGATGCGCTACCGCTGTCCTGCCGAGTTGGCCTTATTTCGCTTTCAATCGGTCGAGGTATAGGTTCGGGCTGTTGAATGCGCTCCGTCTGTCTCTCGTCTCTCCCTCTCGAACGACACTCCATCGGCATTGGTGAAACCACGTGGGAGATCATGGCCGTTCAAAACCAGGTCGTTCTTGCCGATAGGCTGGATGAGTTCGAGCAGTTTCCGTTTGGGCTTATGCTGTGGGAGTCGGCGGTTGCTTTGGCCAAGTGGATAGCGGCTCATGCGGCGCTTGTGGAGAACAGCCGGGTGTTGGAGCTTGGTGCCGGTGCCGGGCTGCCGGGGCTGGTGGCCTGTAAGGTTGGAGCAAGGGTGTTTCAGACCGATCACCTGGCAGAGGCGCTGCGTTTGGCGCAGGCCAACGCAGAGCGGAACCATACAAAGGGAATCACCCGTTTTCTGGCGGATTGGAAAGAATGGCGTTGTGAGGAACGTTTTAATCATGTTATTGGAGCGGATATTCTCTACGATAGGCATTTTCATGCGGAACTAGAGGCCATTTTTCGATGCAGCCTCGCGCCGGATGGTTTGGTGGTGCTGGCCGATCCGGGGCGTGATGCGACCTTAGAGATGATGGTCTATCTGGAACGAAGAGGCTGGCGCATAGATTGGGAGACGTGTGAGGTCGGAGCTATTCGACCGGAGGAGGGCGATCTGCGTCGTTCGGTAGAGGTAAACATTTGGAAAGTGAAGCGATAGGGTTGGCAACTGTTGACGGTCTGGAACGCCAATGAGAATAGGCTATGGGGGTAGGCACAAGGCCTACCCCCATATTTGGGTGTGGTTTTAACAACGGTTAAGGCACCGATGGGGCGGTAGCGTCGAGGTCTCTCTCTGGATGCTTACCCGATTGACAGAGGGGCATCGGAAGCCGTATAATCTAGCATCGTGTTGCCGAAGTGGCGGAACGGTAGACGCGGCGGTCTCAAAAACCGTTGGGGGCGACCCCGTGTGGGTTCGAATCCCACCTTCGGCATGGAGGAGCGGAGGGGAACACCCTCCGCTTTTTCACGCGGCATCCTCCGCATGTGCCGCCCAAAGCAGCCCTCGCGTGAGGATGCGAAGGGGGTCGGGCTGACGTACCACGGCGGCCACATGGCCTAATGAGGAGTAGAACACGCGCCCTTGGCCGTACATTTTCGTCCATACCACCGGCATATCCACCTCGCCGTTGGTGACGTGAGGGCCATCGGCAACCGGAAAGCGGGTAACGGCGAGCACCCTATTGGCCGGGTCTACATGCATGTAGTACTGTTCGGAGCAGACCTCAAACTCTTTTGTCCCCTGCATAATGAAATGATCGGGCTGAACCGGCCGCACGGTATAGCGAACCCCATCGTTGCCCGGATGCGCCACCCACTGTCCGCCCGTCATGAACTGCCATTCGGTGGCCTCACGGAACGAATCGCACATGCCGCCATGGCATCCCCCGAGGCCCACACCGCTTCGCACGGCCTCACAAACGCCCTGCAACTGCTCGTTGGTAATGTGTCCCATCGTCCAGATCGGCACAATGAGGTCGAGCTGTTTCAGCTTTTCAACCTCGAGGAAGGAGTCGAGGGTGTGCGAGACCTCCGTCTGAAAGCCGTGTTGACGAAGGACTTCGTCCACAATCTCTGCCACTTGCTGGGGTTCGTGGCCTTCCCAGCCTCCCCACACGATCAACGCTTTACGTGCCATGATGTTCCTTTCTTTGGATGTTTGAAGGCTGTCACATATTATGCCACAGATACCGCGCAGCCAAGCGCTTCCTGGCGGGCGTGTGCCACCGGTTAGGCGAGTGAGGCGGCGCCCGCTGAACAGGTCACCACACGGCAGGTCTGCAGTGCCTGCTGTGGGGCCGCCTGCATCGCTTAGACTAGGCTTGCCGCCGCCTATTCTTTGAAGAGGTCGCTTGCCATCATCTCCACACATTGTGGGCAGAGGATCGCCCCATGCAGGCCTCGGAAGCCGCCGCCCTCCCGTTGCCGATGACAGACGCTGCAGGTGTACGTGGTTAGGGAGAGGTCTTTGCCTTCTGGGTTCGTGTGGAAAGAGCGCAGGCAGGTCTCACAAATACGCACGGTTTCGGGGACTGTGATGATCACCCGAAGGCCATTGGCGGACACCGCCTGCTGCGCCCGACCATGCAACGTAAGCAGCCTCCAGAAGAGTTTCGACAGGCCTACTAAAAGCCTTGCCAAGCCAGGCGACGTAGCGCCACAAAAGTCGCATATTGAATGTGGCCTGAACAGACCGGCCAGTCTTTCAGATAAACGTGACATGGTTCGCTCCTCATGTTTCTTGCAGAACGTTTATGTTTTTCTTGCAGAACGTTTATGTTGCGCACACGGCCACTCCTTGCGCCGTTCCCTCCTCTCCTGTTGCCTAAAAATCTTGGCTTTATCTCTTCCATGCACGGTTACCGCAATCGGCTCTTCATTCTTTGGTCGAATAAAGAATCGGTATATGGCTATTGCACCAAAGCTTATCCCAGGTTGTGCTGTTTATTTATGGGGCTGCTAGGCGCATATTCTCTTGAACCTTGGCTCTCTTTCGTATTCTGTACGCTAAATTCGTTGGGATCGGTTGTGGTGGAATGTAGAAGCAGCTTATCTTTAGGAGTTTGGCTCGGATGCAGCAACTGCTCCGTAGGGGCCGCGCTGGGTTGAAGCAACTCCTCAACGCCCAAGCTCCGTGCTAACTTCTCGGCCGTCTCAAGTGCCAGCCGGCAAAGGGAAGGCTCCTTCACCGCTCCCTTTCCTTCCGCAAAACTTTTCAAAACGGGGATGTCCTCTCGTGAACCCGCTCTCTCCAACGTTCTTATAAGCGCCTCTACCAGCTCTGCAGCCGGAGCCTGCATCATAAGCTTATGAATCGGCTTGCGAACCTCCTCCAGCCAACTCTTTTTAACGTCCTGCAAAGCGTTGAGCGAGCGGGTCAAAATGTAGCTATAGAGGCAGCCTTGCTCCTCCCAACTATCCTTCAAGGGTTTATTGGGTAGGGAGTAGAGCGTATAAGTAATCAAATGGGTGATGTCCTCTGGAGCGAGTGGCGGTTTGCGTCTATACAATTTCTTGGCACGCGATAGCGCATCAAATCTACCAATGATCATAGCATACGGTAATGAAATTAGAACGAGTAGTAGGAATAAGAAAATAACAGATTGTAAAGATGCATCAATCAAGCTAAATCCGCTTTTATTGGGTCTCCATGGATGAAAGATAAAAAGGAGACCGGTGAGAGCGACAAAGGGTAGAGATTTCAAGACCAGTCTCGCGAGGGACCTAAGTGGCCTATGGAAAAACTTCTGGATAGAAGCAATTGGCGCGGTGGAGGTGGGAGCAGCCGTCTCATGGTAGTGGGAGAGAGCGGTTTTGCAGGCCTCTATCACCTTTTCGGAGTGAGCCGCGGAGGAGGGGATATAGACCCAGTCACGCAGGCCTACGATCAGCCAACCGTGCCTGTTTGAATTTGGAGGCCCCCAAGGTTTTATCTCTACGACTTCTGACCATGGAAGCCACGTTGTTCGGAACAGACTTGTTGAAAGGAGGCTTTGGGCGTTGATGCGGAGGAACTGGCATTTAGAAATGAGGTTCCCCATCGCGTTCCCCAACGATGCAATACCAATGCATAGGGAGAGCAAAAGTGCTATTAGACTCTTATCTAGAAATGCAGGTATGGCAGGGCTGCCCGATTGAACGGGTGGAACGAAGGGTATATAGGGAAAGGTCAAAGCCTTGAAGAGAAAAAACATGCCCATACCAAGTCCCATCAACCCTAGCAGCAGCAGGCCGATATTAAGCCAAAAAGCTTTTCCTGTGGGCGACAGGAAATAGGTGCGTGAGTCGGATGTATTTTTCACGCGGCGGCTTTGAAGTGCCTCACGGATTGCGCGTAACATCATAGATGCTCCATTCTAAACGGGTTGAATAACATAACGATTTTGGGCGTGGAGACTCGCATCTTATAGTCAGATACGAAGTCTCCACGCTCCCTGTTCGCCTTACAACGTATAACTTAGAATCGAGCCTCTAGTAACGCAGGCCTAGCCAGGTGTCCCTATCTTTGTCGTGGCTTCTGTCCCCACGCTCACTTATTCTATCAGAATAAGGTTCTAGGCTTGCCGTAGCCGACATGCGTGTCGGCTTCAGGGCGACCGTTAGATTGCCTATTCGCTTTAATTGCCATATTGGATCAAGCTATCGGCTTCTAGGTAATAGCAGCCTACGTGCTCACTTAGCAAAGTAGGGTTTCCCTTTTATCACCAGACGCTGTTTCCACCGTTTTCCCTCGTCCCAACTTACCACCATATAGGGTGCGTCTCGTATACTCGAAGATGTAATAGCAACTAATGGAGGTCGTTGGTGCATGACGGAATCCTGCTTAGCGGGATGGGAATGTAGGTGCTTCCCAATCCCTATGCCTATGATAACCCCCACGAAGCCGGCCATGAGGCTCCAAAGCCTTCTCTGGCGCTCTACCTTTCTTAAGCGTCTTATGTGTTCCGAAAACAGCTTTTCCGTTTCCTGATAGCGGGTTTGTAAAGCCATAAGCTGTTTGTAGTAGGAGCCGGAAGACTGAAGTTGGTTTTCATCATGCTGATGCAACATAGATTTTCCCTCCTGTGGGCTGAACCGACCGTGTACAGACACAGACGATGGCAATTTCTATTCGATATCTAGGAGGCTTGTGCTTAGGATCGACTATGAGGCGTGGATTTGGACTACAGCATAATTTCATGTGACCTCCCGTCAGTGCACAAGCGGCCTGGCAAGATGCAGCATCTACAGAACCACAAGGTGAATAGGTAACATTAACATGCCCTCCACCGGGAAGTGGGAATGTCGTGTTGTAAGTAGAACAAGGATTGGGTTTCTTAGGCAGAACGCTCAAACTCCCCCGCCCGCTTACTTGGTACCCCCGTCGGCCTTAGATGGGTACAGTTCTATCGGAGCATCCGGACGTATCCTCCTCCAATAGGCTTTTTTCCCCTCTAGTACGACCACCTCTGTATTAGGAGGAAAATATTGAACTGTAACGCGTTCCACTCTGGAAGAACCCGCCCATAGAGCTACTATTGTGCGCTGGATTGAGAGTTGTGTGCTCACTTGCTCGCTAAGGTTCTTCGCTAATAAAGCATTACGT
>NZ_DATGKU010000078.1:0-48442 GCF_035294505.1 Chthonomonas sp.
ATGGCTTCCGGGCCAAGCTCGTTGCGTATCTGCGTGAGACACTCCTTTAGGGAGTTGGCTTCATACTCTCTAATGAGCATCGAATGGGATCGCCTCCGTGGGAGGATTCAGGCCAGAGATGGCTTTCCCCTCTATTATCGGCGTCCTGAAGGGCAAACTATAGGGCACATCGGTTGAATGCGGGTACTATAGTTCAAATTTTCAAAGAAAGGGAGGAAAAAGCCCTTGAATTTCGAACTGCTAAAAACGCTATGCGAAACACCGGGAATTCCAAGTCGTGAGGAGCCGATACGGCAAGTGGTTGCCGAATCGCTCAGGCCTCTGGTAGACACTCTCGATGTGGATGCCATGGGCAATCTCATCGGTCATAGACTCGGTGAGGATGGAGGGCCGCGCGTGATGATCGCGGCACATATGGATGAGATAGGCTTTATGGTGAAGCATATTGATAACCGTGGCTTCCTGAAACTACTGCCGGTAGGCGGTTGGGACCCTCGTAATTTAGTGTCGCAACGTGTCTTTGTGCACAGTCGTTCAGGGCAGCGGTTGCCGGGGGTACTGATGCCGGGCACCAAGCCGCCCCACCTGCAGACACCGGAGGAGAGCAACAAAGCCTTGAAAATAGAGGATATGTTCGTGGATTTAGGTCTCCCCGGTGAGAAGGTGAAGGAGTTGGTGGAGATCGGCGATATGGTGACGATGGACCGCACCTGCACGCAAATGGGCGACATGGTCGTGAGCAAAACCTTAGATGATCGTCTCATGGTTTTTGTGATGATCGAAGCTCTTC
The DNA here is from genome assembly GCF_035294505.1 of Chthonomonas sp. Lineage (NCBI taxonomy): Bacteria > Bacillati > Armatimonadota > Chthonomonadia > Chthonomonadales > Chthonomonadaceae > Chthonomonas > Chthonomonas sp. The sequence continues at coordinate 791 of NZ_DATGKU010000078.1, forward strand.
GTAAACTGGAAAGGCGCGTGCCTGCCCATATCTTCGCGGTAGCCACCACGCAAGAGGAGGTGGGTCTGCGAGGCGCCACCACGGCGGCCTTCGCCCTAGAGCCGGATATTGGGATCGCTTTGGACGTTACGCTGGCCGTTGATTTTCCAGGCGCTCCCGAATCGGAGCAGGTGACCCGTTTGGGCGAGGGGGTCGCCATCAAGATCGTTGACTCCTCCCTGATCTGTCATCCAAAGCTCGTGCGCCATTTTCGGGATGTGGCCGAAAAACGGCAAATTAAGTATCAGCTGGAGATGCTACCGAGAGGAGGAACGGATGCCGGTGGCATACAACGCAGCCGAGGTGGAGTGCCTTCCTTTACGCTTTCGGTGCCGGTGCGCTATGTTCACACGGTGAACGAGATGGCGCATGTGGAGGACATTCAGGGTGCTATCGATCTGCTGGCCGCTTACCTGGAGGAAGCGCATACGCGCCACTACGACTATCGTGATGAGTTAAACCGTTAGTTGTCTCTCTCCGAAGCTTCCGAGCTAAGCGATGCGTAGTAAAAGGTAAGGTGGAAGAAGTCCGGTGGAAACGCCCGTTCAAAAGGTGCGGTTTGGCACTCGTGGCAGCCTCTTGGCACGAACACAAACGCGGTGGGTGGCGGATAGGTTACAACAGCTTCATCCTCAGATTGAGGTAGAGTTGGTTGTTATTGAAACCACCGGCGATAAGCAGCGTGACCGACCGTTTACGCAAGTGGGCACCAAAGGGATGTTTGTGAAGGAGATAGAGGAGGCGCTGCTGCAGGGTGCGATAGATGTGGGCGTGCACAGCGCAAAAGACCTACCGTCCGAACTACCGGACGGTCTTTCTCTTATCTGCGTTCCGCCTCGGGAGGCCGCCAACGATGTGTTGATCGCGCGGGAGGCCTGCCGTTTAGAGGCTTTGCCGAAGAACTCCGTTATCGGCACAAGCAGCGCACGACGGCGGGCACAACTGGCTTACATGCGGCCTGATCTTCGGTTCGTGGAGCTGCGCGGCAACCTCGATACGCGCTTGCGTAAATTGAAAGAGGGGCAGTGCGATGCTCTGATTTTGGCCTACGCCGGCCTCCATCGGCTGGGAGCGGAATGGGAGGGCTTGATCACGCAGATTCTCCCTAAAGAGGTCTGCCTGCCGGCCCCTGGACAGGGGGCTTTAGCCGTAGAAGCGAGGACAGATAGAGCAGACCTTATGGCTCTCTTTGCCTCGTTGCACTGCACCGACTCGGCCTGCAGCTTAGAGGCGGAACGGAGCTTCCAGGCGGCTTTGGGCGGCGGCTGCACGGTTCCGATGGGCGCCTCGGCCTATCTTGATGGGGATCGGGTAGTGCTCGACGCGGTTGTGATAAGCCCGGATGGAAGGCAGCGGCTCTTTGATACGCATGCCGGGCGTCGCTCTCAGGCCAGGGAGGTGGGAACGACGTTAGCTCGTCGGATGCTCGAACACGGGGCGAAGGCTCTGATGGAGGGACACGACTGATTTTTTCAAAGAGAGGGCGAAGGTGCTCTTGAAAGGCGCCCGATTCGAAGAATGATCGGGGCCGTGGAATGAGGTTTAGGAGAGAGGACGATGAAGGTTCTTGACACGGATTATCTGGTGATCGGCAGCGGTCTGGCCGGGCTAACCTACGCTTTGCGGTTGGCGCCCTACGGACACGTTACCCTATTGACCAAGAAATCGCGCACCGACGCCAACAGCAGCTGGGCGCAAGGGGGTATCGCGGGCGCCTTAGGTGAGGACGATTCTTTGGAGCTTCATCAGCACGATACGTTGGTGGCCGGGGCCGGCCTTTGCCATCCCGATGCGGTTGAGATTTTGGTGTGCGAGGGGCCGGAGCGCATTCGTGACCTTATTGCCTTAGGAGCTCACTTCAATACGGAGATAGGCCCGGATGGCGAGGAGATATTGGCGTTGGGTCGAGAGGGCGGCCACTCTCGGAATCGCATTGTACATACGGCCGACTACACGGGGTGGGAGTGTGAACGGACGTTGCTGGAGGCCGTGCGCAAGCAGCCCTCGGTGGAGATACTCGAACACTACTTTGCCTGTGAGTTGCTGGTACGCCGCCTTAGAGAACGCCGAGTTTGTGTTGGCGTATTGGCTCTGGATGAAGGGACTGGGAATTATGTTGCTTTCCGCGCTCGGGCCACTCTTTTGGCGACCGGTGGATGCGGACGAGTTTACGAACACACCACCAACCCGGAGGTCGCAACGGGCGATGGGGTGGCGATGGCATGGCGCGTTGGGGCGCCGATAGCCAACATGGAGTTCATCCAGTTTCATCCTACCACGCTGTATCACCCTAAGGCACGCGCCTTTCTCATTACCGAAGCGTTGCGTGGAGAGGGAGGAAGGCTTTGCCATAAGGATGGAGAGACGTTTATGGAGCGCTACCACCCCCTGAAAGAGTTGGCACCGCGCGATGTGGTGGCGAGGGCTATTGTCAGCGAGATGCAGCGTCGTGAAGTAGACTGTGTCTATCTCGATGCCACGCATATTCCGGAGGAGAAGCTCAAGAGTCACTTCCCAACCATCTATGCGCGCTGTTTGGAGGTGGGCATTGACATCACCCGCGATCTCATTCCCATAGCGCCGGCTCAACACTACCAGTGCGGTGGGGTTGTCACCGATCTGCACGGTGCCACGCCCATTAAGCGTCTCTATGCTGCCGGCGAGGTGGCCTGTACGGGCGTGCATGGGGCGAATCGGTTGGCCTCTAACTCGCTATTGGAGGCGATGGTTTTTGGGCATCGGGCGGCAACCCATAGCCTTCAATTTGCCTCTGAACCGCTGACGGAGGAGGAGAAGAACGAGGCTTTCGCGGAGATAGAGGGGCGGCTAGGGGGGCCGATGGCGGCGTCGGAGGGGCAAGAAGTCGTTCGACGCATAAGGAAGATCATGCAACGCAATGTGGGCATCGTGCGCACGACTGCCGGGCTGCTGCAGGCACGGGAGCAGATAGAGGCGATCTTAAATCGGCTTAAGGTGGGACTAGGTTCCGACATGGCATTGTGGGAGGCCCGCAACATTGCCCAGGTCGCTTGGTTAATTGTGGAATCGGCCTTGCAGCGGCATGAGAGCCGCGGTCTGCACTACGTTTTGGACTATCCGGAGCCTGTGGAGAACGAACGCCACGACACGGTGTTGGTGAACAACACAAACTAAAAGGTTCATCCACTTTGGAGTTTGAGCCGCAGCTGCGTATTAGATAGCAAAAAGCTATGTTAACAAGTTCTCGTCTGCTTCTGCAAAAAAGTTGTTGACAAGACTAGCTTGCCGTGTTATAATAGGTATAGTTCTAGATAGTTCCGATAGACTGCCTACTACGGAAAGTGGTAGAAAAGATGAAACTGGCGTTTTGGGTCGCAAAAAGCTCTCTAGAACAGGCGCGTACTAACTCCATTCGCCTGAGAGAGGCTTTTGTGTCGCCCAAATTGTCCGTTTTTGTTACCCCCCCCCCCCCATTTATAGCAACTATTTCGTCACATCCTACATCTAACCCTTGCCAGGGCTTCCTTCCTTACTCTATGTGCTCAGGGCTATTTGTGCCTGAGGGCACGAGAAGCGTTCACCTTTTTCGTTTTCATCTACTCCCGCTACTGCATTCGGCACATCACTTCATTTTCCACCGTTCCAAAGAGAGGGGCAGTGGAGATACCATTCTCAAATACATTACGAAAGGAGCTTAAATCATGTCTGATCGCAAACCGAAGTCGCACAATGATGAGCCGAATGCCCCCTCACGAGAAACTCGAGCAAGCCAAGCATGCGTCCCTATAAACAGGCGCGAACTTTTCTGCAGGTTTCTCGTCACGGTTACCGCCATCGTGGGGTTTGAAAGCTTGGCAATGGCCAAATCGGTAACCACCCTAGATAATGTGCCACTTCACAATGATGAGCGTTGGCACAGTGATAAGCCGCATCAGGATAATTCGCCACATACTGATCACACTAACCACACGGATCAAAATCCACATACAGACGTTGGGAGTGGAGCTCTTCATGTGGACACGAATCATGTGGATATACCCACCCCCATTGGCCATTCTGATTCGCATAGTGATCATACCGATGGTCACACGGATAATCATAACCACACCGATATAGGGCATACCGACAGCTATCCACATACGGATAGTAATCCTACACCGTATAGTAATCCCACACCGTCACGGTCTCAATAAGCTTGGCAGCAGAGTAAGATGGGGGGATACGAGCGGGAGAGGGTGTGCCTCTTTTCCCTCGTATCTCCTCTCTAAAAAACATTCAGGAGCATTTGAAACCCATTGATTAGAACCACGTCTATAATTTAGCTTCGTTCAGAGGGATAAAGCGACATGGCTTCTGGAAAGGTTATCAATGTTCATAAAGAACCTAAGTCGTTTCCGTTAGCCCTAAAAGACATTATTTTAGCAGTAATGCTGGGTCTTGCATTCTATATACTACCTGTAGTCACAAAAAGAGAAAATATAGGCCCCTTGCACCTACAGCTAGAAAATATCCTCTATGCGTACCTTGCCTACAGGGCCTATAAGAACTATGAGAAGGCTGGAGGGCGCCTAGATTTTCAAAACAACACAAGCTTCAGCCTGCTGCTTGCTATTATCCTTGCCTTCTATAGCTATTGGCTCTACTTTCACTGGATGTCCGACAAGCTCTTCCTCCCCGGCGCGGCGATCTATCTCTATTTGTTGGCACGCTACACTTTCTCTATTCGTAAACCGCATCTTCTGCCCTTTAGCCTGGCTGCAAGCTTCTTGATGCCGGTCGTTTCGACGCTCTTGTTCCTAAGAACCTTTTTCCCTCAGGTTTCCTACGAGTTTGCTGGAATACTTTACTTACTGGGGATGGTAGGGGTAGGCATTGGAGCGACGGCGGCTCTTTTAAAGGCCGTTGAGGCGAAGGTCGTAGAAGAAAAGCCCCGTTTGGTCTATCTGCCGGCAGCGGGGGTGGGTTTGGCCACGTTTTTGGGAGTGAGTTTGTTTGGAGCGGTGTGGAACTACCACGATGCGCCTATCCCGGTCTTTTACGACTATGTTTATTGGGGCATCTTGGCCTTTTTGGGTATGGTTTTAGCCGTTGTATTGCGTGGACGCATCTTGATAAAAGGGCTTTGTGTTGTGCTGGGGACGTTACTGATTTTTGTGGGATATATTCACTTAAACCTTCCGAAGATGGGCATAGAATATTATATTCAGACTTGGCTTAAGATGCTGTTGCCGGCGCTTCTTTTGTTGGCGTGGGCCGTATGGAGGGAATTGAAGCACATAGAGTGGAATGACCTTTAGGCGCAGCAAGGAGCAAAGTAGGAAATGGGAGTGGAATTACGTCCGTTAGGGGTAGCATGCAATATTATGTGCACCTACTGCTACCAAAATCCGCAGCGAGATGCGGGGGATATAGGTGCCTCCTACGACATGGCAAAGATGTTGGAGGCGTTAGAGCGGCTAAACAGTCCGTTTACCCTGTTTGGCGGGGAGCCGCTGCTGGTGCCTATAGAGGACTTAGAGGCGCTCTTTGCCTGGGGCTATCAAAAGTTCGGGCACAACACCATTCAGACCAACGGGACGCTCATTACCGAAAAGCACATTGCGTTGTTTAAAAAGTATCGCGTCTCTGTGGGAATCTCGATTGATGGCGATGAGGAGCTGAACGATGTTCGGTGGAACGGCACCCTCCCGCGCACGCGCGCGGCGACGCGCAAAACGATGGAAGCCATTGAACGGCTTTGTGCGGAGGGGCTGACGCCAGGCCTCATCATCACCCTGCATAGGTTCAATGCCAGCCGCCGACGTTTGCCCCGCCTTTTAGACTGGCTGAAACGTCTGGATGCGTTAGGCATTAAAAGCAGCCGGCTTCATCTGCTTGAAGTGGAGAACGAACTGCAGAAACGACTCTTGCAGCTCTCCACGGAGGAGTATGTTGAGGCACTTATCACCCTTTATCGGTTTGAGAAGGAGCTTCACTCCTTACGCTTCGATATCTTTACCGAGATGCGCAATCTGCTGCTGGCCCTCGATCAGAAAACGACCTGCATTTGGAACGGTTGCGACCCGCTGACCACAAAGGCGGTTCAAGGGGTTGAAGGGGATGGAGCTACGAGCAACTGCGGTAGAACCAACAAAGACGGTATAGACTTCCTAAAGGCGGAAGAGGAGGGGTTTGAACGCTACATTGCGCTCTACTTCACGCCCTACGAGTACAATGGCTGTAGAGGCTGTCGCTTTTTCTTGATGTGCAAGGGGCAATGCCCGGGCACGGCCATCGGGCACGATTGGCGCAATCGCTCCGAACAGTGCCCGGTGTGGATGCGCCTGTTTGAGGAGATCGAAAGCGATATGTTGGCGGAAGGGCTTGCCCCGCTCTCTTTACACCCATTGAGGGAGGTGCTGGAGAAAGCCCTGTTGAACGCTTGGATGCAGGGAACCAACAAAAACCTGTTTTCCTTGCTGTTTTCACGGGAACTGTCGAAGCCGGAGCGCCAGATAGTGCATGATTTCCTCCAAGCCAACGGAATTACCCACCGCTGGTGTGGCGAAACTTTGGAGCATATTGACCACGTTGGAACGCTTTAGGAGGGCCGCAGGGTGAGCAGATCGTCAAAGTTGAGTGGGCGATTACAGCCCTATCTTGAGGCTCGCGGCAGCTTTGTCCTACCTCCTTTTGTCCGCTATCACTGGGTGAGCCTATCGGCGCGCGATTTGTGGGAGCCGCGTTTCTTGAAAATAAGGGCGGCGCTCAAGCAGATGGAGATCGAATCGGTTCATCGCGGCCTGAAGGCTGTATCGGTCTTAACGGTTTTGCAGGCAGAACTGCCCTGTCTGTCCAGGATGTGTGTGGAGAGGCGGTTGGGGCTTCTCATAGACTACGAGGCGCCTATGGGAGAGGTGCGTGTTGTCATCGGTTCGCCGACGAGTTTAGAGGCTTATCAAAGCGCGCTTCAAAGCGACGACGCCACGCGGCTGGCGGGTTTGCTTGGAACGCCTGCATGTTGTCTGCGGTTTGCAGGGGAGGTGTATACCTCGATGGGGCTTTCCGATCTCACCGTACCGCTGTTTCTGAGGGGTGGCGCTCTGGATGAGCAACAACGCTGTACGGTACCGCAAAGTTGTTACGAGGTTGAGTTAAACCCGCTATGGCGATGTGTGGGGCTGTACACAACCCCTATGTACCCGTGCCGTCTGAAATGTAAACGGGCAAAACACCGCGCCGTTCGCTTTTTGCAGCTAGGACGTGAGCTGGGCTATGAGCGCGAAATGGAGTGGCTTGTTGCCATTCTCTCTTGGCCTCTGCTTTGGACGGCTCTGCACGGCATTGCGGAGATGAAAAGTCCGGTCATCAAAATTATCCACGCAACCGATGTCAGTCATCGTAAGGTCGAACTCGCGCTGGAAGGCTCGCTGTTTCCAGAGCAAGGAGCCGCGGGGCTTCAGTTTCCTTTTTATCTGTCGAAGCAAACCATCTCACACTCTCGTGCCTACCAGAAGGGAGTAGAGCACCTGGAGGAGGCACGAAATTCCATGGTATGAAGGAGAAGAGGACGATGTCCTACGCGCATCAAAAACGGGTTGCTTTCACCCTAATCGAGCTGCTTATTGTTATCGCCATCATCGCGCTGTTGGCGGCCCTGCTGTTTCCCGTGTTCAGCCGCGCGCGTGGAAAGGCGCGTCAATCGGCCTGCCTCTCCAACCTGCATCAGATAGGGTTGGCCGTCTCTATGTACTTGCAGGACTACGATGGCTACTTTCCGTATGCCATCAGCCCGATGGAGGTCTATCACAATTTCTGGCCTACATGTTCGCCCACTTTCGGTGCCCAGGTGCCCTATTTACCGCAGTTTCACGTGGTGCTTCAGCCCTACACGAAATCGCACCTGGTGTTCGACTGCCCTTCAGATACGGGATACGACATTCACGGGTTTGACGGTTGCATTTCGCCGAACTGCCCTTTACTAGACAGGCCGGCGGAGGCGCATCCTTCGAGTTTCATTCAGTGGGGCACGAGCTACTACTACCGAACGGAGTTGGCAGAAGGGCACTATAGCCTTGGCTCACTGACGGCGCCATCGGCGATATTGGTCGCTGCAGATGGGGCAGGAACATGGCATGGCCAAATGCCGGTGCAAGACAACTGGTACGACTGTCTGTTTGCAGATAATCATGTGAAAGTCATCAATGCGGTTAAGGTAAGAAGCTACCAGGCCAGTCTGGTCTGTAATTAGAAGGAGGGGTTCAATGAATTATTCAGAAGATATAAATCGGTGCCCATTCGGCCCGTTGCGTCACAACGGAGATGCTATGACGTGGTTCTTTATCAAAAAGCAGAGGAAGCCGATGCCTCAACCGATTTCGACCGTTTCGCAACAAAGGACACAACAGCAAACTCCCATCTTTCTGGAGATCATCTACGCTGTTCTATTTGCCGTCTTGACCGAGATAGGCCTGCAGTTTGATGAAGGATTAGACATTACCGGCCATCACCCGGTGCCCTTGCTCTCCATTGCAGCGGCCATCGCTGTTTATCTTCTCTTTAATCGCTCTGTGCAGGAGGGAACCGATGCGGTAAGCCTATCCCAAACCGGCCTCTTTCGCATAAGCCTGCTCTTGCTGGCCTTTTCGCTCTATAGCTGGGTGGGTAAAGACCCGGGTTTTGCCGCCGTTCTCTTCTTGATCATGCCGGTGGTCTATGCGCTTAGCGGGCCGTTCGCGCGCTCAAAGTCCGGAGGCAGCCTGCTCCCGCTCGGACTAAGCACTATGATGGTGGTGGAGTTTCTCCTATTCGAGATTCAAAATCCGCTGCCCATTCTCCATAAGACCTTTGATAATCTCCCATACTATTTTCTCATCGTGTTGATGATGCTGTTTGCCTATATCGCGGCAATAGGATGGGCGAAAGCATGGGAGGGGAAAAAGGGGGTGGAACTGCAGTTGCCTGGCCTGCTGCAACCGTTTGCCCTGAATGTTCTTTGTGGCCTCGTGGCCGGTTTAACCTACGTGTTATCGGGGCAAAAGCTGGATTCCATCACCCTCCAAAACGCCTTGTGCATCGGCCTATGGGTGTTCGCTATAGCGCTGGGGGTCGGACAACTCTCTGTAAAAACAAACTGGTTGTGGTGGGCTGGGCCGCTTCTCTCCGTTCTCTTTGTCCTTTTCATCGGCCGCCCTCAATATCAGCAGTTGGCTCAACCCTGGTACGCATTCGGAGTCCTGTTTTGGGGCGCCTCGCTATTGGGTGCTCTCGTTTTGCTGGCACAGCAAAACGAGGACAAACGTCTTAATGACAGGAGATGACTGAAGAGATGAGACGATGTGAAAGAACCGATCGGGGCTTTACGTTAATAGAGTTGCTCGTAGTCATAGCCATTATCGCGCTATTGGCGGCTCTGCTGTTTCCCGTGTTCAGCCGTGCGCGTGAAAAGGCGCGTCAATCGGCCTGCCTCTCCAACCTGCATCAGATAGGGTTGGCCGTCTCGATGTACCTGCAGGATTACGACGGCTACTTTCCGTATGCCATCAGCCCGATGGAGGTCTATCACAATTTCTGGGCGGAATTCTCTCCTTCCTTCGCCGCCCAGGTGCCCTATTTACCGCAGTTTCACGTGGTGCTTCAGCCCTACACGAAATCGCACCAGGTGTTCGACTGCCCTTCAGATGCGGGATACGACAAATACAGCTTGTCCGCATGTTCCCCCTCCGACTATTGCCTGTTAGACAGGCCGGCGGAGGCACATCCATCGAGTTTCATCCAGTGGGGCACGAGCTACTACTACCAAACGCAGTTGGCGGAGGGGAACTATTCGATTAACAGTCTCGACAGAAGCCCTGCTGAGGCCCTGGTTGCCGCAGATGGGGCGGGGATATGGCATGGACAGATGCCCGCCAAGGACAACTGGTACGACTGTCTGTTTGCAGATAACCATGTGAAGCCGGTGAACGCCACCAAGGTGAGAGCGTACCAAGTCTCTTATATCCACAAACCGTAGGTTTTTCCACGAGGAATGATAGCTCTAGAAATCTAAAGGAGATAACGATATGAGTTTTATATCGGATGATGAACAGAAAGATGAAAAGGCTTTGGGGGCTGGGGTATCGAACGAAGCCTCTGAGGACAGACGGGAGCCGGCTACATCAAGCCGCCGCACCTTTTGCAAGCTGCTGATCGCGTTGAGCGCTGTGACCGGATATGAGCTACTGAGCGCAGGCTCACAGCCGTTAGAGGCAGCGCCTCCATCCAAAACACATCATACCGATGGTCACAGCGGTGGAAAGGGGAAGAAGACTCCATCGAAGCAACATCTGCGGCACACCGACCTGCATTCCGATACAAGGAAACAGAAGGCTCACGGGCCTCATAAAGATACGCCTCACCAAGATCAACATCATAACGATAAGCCGAGTGTACATAGCGACACACCCGCCAAAACGGGCGAAGGGGGTTACGTTCCGCATCAAGATAGCTACCCAATCCCGCATACCGACGTCGAGCATAAGGATATAAACCACGTAGATAGTGGCTTCACCGATAACCACACGGATACTACCTACTATCTACCTCATCAATCGTCTGAGGCTCATTCTGAGAAGCAGCCACATAATCGAAAGCGGTCGCAGTGATCCTCTGCCACAGATAAGGCTTAAGTCAGCTCGTCTGCGCGACTTGCAGATGGGCTGCTTTTTATTTGTTCGACTGCTCCCAAGCTTTTAAAAGCGCCCAGGCGGCCATGCTGCGGGCGTAGTAGCTGCCGCATTCCGGCTCGTTGAAGGGGTTGCGTTTTTTGCCGTCATGCCGATTACGTACGGCCTCCACAACGCGTACGGCTTCATCGCGCATTCCGTAGTCCAGAAGCAGGACGGCAAACTGATATTCGAAGCCCGTCATGCACTCTCCAAAATAGGGGAAGGGGCGTTCCGGCCGATGGCCGAGAGGGTAGGAGCAGATAACCGTTCCGGCCTCCTCCGGCGTGGCGAAAGTGCGCATGTTGTTGTAGTGATCGCGCAAACTCTCATGGTGATTGTACCGAAAAATGGAAGCGAGCGTTTGGCGAATGTGGAAACGATCCAGCAGATCGCCCAGCCCACAGCGGTTTGCGCGGTATTGACCCACAAGCTGGTCAATAAGGCAGCCTTCACCGAGTTGAAACTGCGGGTGGGGGTTATGATACTCGCCGGTGACGGCGGTCATGGGGGCTGGCTGCGCAGGAGGGGTTGCGATCTTTTGTTGATAGTATTGGCCGTTGTAGAGGTTGTTATCTACCCAATAGGCGCCCTTCTTGCGCAGTTCGCGGCAGGTGTTGGCAAAATCGGTATCGCCGACGATCTCGGCCATGCGCGCTGTGGCCTCTAAGGCGGCAAGATACCAGCCGGTGCAGAGCGGGTTCGGACCGAAAAACTCGACGTCATAGGTGTTGTGTTGGGCGCCTTCCATTACGCCATCTTTATCCGCATCCCAGCCTCCGGGGAGCCACGCAAACGCCAGCATGCGTTTTACGGTGGGGTAGACCTTTCGCAGCCAGGCTTCGCCGTCGTGCTCCTTATCGTTGAGATATTGCGAGTAGACGCGAACGATAAGCCCCATCTGTCCATCGGCAGCGGCGCCATACCAGGTCGGGTTAATGAGGGGCAGGGAGAGACGAAATCGCTCTCCTCCATCCTGCACAACACCGTAGTTAAGATGCGATTCGAGCATGCTGCGATGGAGATCGGGGAAGAGGCTAAGAGTTGCTACCTCGTAGTTCCAAACATGCGTGCAGCTGCCGATGCAGCAGCCACTTTGGCCGGCGCAACCCTCCCAACCGAGGAAGGTGCCGTCGGCAAGCCGGAAGCAGGTATGGGTGCGCAGGGGGGTGAGGTTGAAAAGGGCTGCTTCACGCAGCGCATGAGGGGCAGGATGCTCCACAACGCTCTTCACGAACGCGATGGTTTTCTCGCGTAAATCCGTCAGGCGCGGAATCACGCGACGCGCCACATCCAGCGCATCCTGAAATTGGGTGGCGTACCAGTTGGTTTGGATGGGGTCTTGGCCCGCTTCAGGTGACCACCAGCCCTCCTCTTGAAGGTTGCGCAGCGGAAAGTGCCAGGTAATGAGGAGATGCACGGTGCGACTTTCGTTAGAAGCGAGAGGTGGCAGCACCATAGTGAGGGAGCTGTGCCAGGTGTCGTTAGGCGACGGCGGGCAGGGCGCGTTCGGATCGGCATCGGGTAGCCGGCCGGTTTGAAGCAGCGAGTCGATAATTCCCAATGCCTCGCCGTTCCATGGGCTACCCTGGAAGGGCCAACGGCGTGCAATGTGCACCTCCTGTACGTCGGTGAGGAAAGCCATGGTGCCGTTTTGGGCAGTGCGTAACTCGCGAGCTTTATAGAACTTCATCCCGCGCCAGCCGGCGGCCTCGGCCGTTTCCGTAACATTGTCTTTTAGGTCGGATACGATGCCGTCGGTGCCGATGATGTTGGTCATCAGGAGGGTGAGCGTAGTATGAACGGGCAGGGGAGTGATATTGGTAAGCCTGATGGTGAGAAGGCCGAAGGGGAGGCTGGAGCTGGGGGTGTCGTGGGGAATAAGCGGGTTAAAGGCCTCGATGACTGCGCGCACCGGCACATCGCTCTTATCTTCCAAGATCACGCGGCCGAAAGGATAGGCGGCTTCAAAACGAGCGCGAGGAAAGCGAGCAACGCCCATAAGCGTGCCGGGTGCGCCGAAATCGGCACCGAGATCGGCGTCGCTTTGCGCCTCCAGTACCCGCAGTTTGATCTCCTCTTTCTGCCCAATGTTGCGCTGAGTGCAAAGCAATAGGTGGGCATAGGGTGGGCGCCAACCGCGGTTGGGGCGGCTCATAAGCTGCCATTCGGTCAGCTGTCCGCGGCCACCGAGGGCGAAGAAGCCGGTGCCGATGCCGCCGACAGGCAGGGCAATAGCTTGTGTGTGTTCGTGATCATAACGAGAGAGAACCGGCCAAGCGTTGTTGTCCATTGTCAGTCTCCTGGAGGTTGGTAGAGTAGAATGGCGCCGCTGTGGGGCGGAAGAACGATTTTGCGTACGAGGCGGTTGTTGAGCCTACGCATCGGCGAGCCGAAGTTGAGGGTTACGGTGCGCGTGTCAGAGGGGTTCACATAGACGGCTCCGTTTTGGAACGTTCGGCGCCACACCATGCCACCGGTAGTAGGCACCTTGTGACGCTCTTGCAGTGGAAGCCCGAGGGGCACGTTGAAGTAGTTTGAATAGTGTTCCACTTCGTGGCGCATAATGCGCAGGCTAAAGCCGGCGTCGTTGCGTTGGCCTGGGTAGAGCGGCATCGGCTGAAAAGCGATGCGGCCCTGCCGATGCTCGATCAGCAGAAAGCTGGCCAAAGCGTACTCCAGCTCGGCAGGGTTATGGTAGGCCCCGGCAGCAATGAAGAAGAGGGTGTTCAGAGAGTAGCGTTCGGCGGCCTCCTGCTGGCGTTCCCATTCCGATTCTGAGAGCGGTTTGCCCGTCCAATAGGGTTCAACCCAATCTTCTACCCAAGCCCCATCAATATAGGGGAAGTAGTCGTCCCAGAGGCGATTTTTTAGGGCCGGTGCGTCGGCTTGGAGAGGGGGTGGAAGAGTGGGGTGACCGGCCGGCCTATCGAAGCCAAGGGCCTCCGGCACCATAAAGAACCTCCCTTTGGCACGAGCTGCCTGAAGCCAACGGAGGGTGGCTTCGGCGCGGGCGGCAAAATTTGGATATTTGCCGGGTGTTTCGGGTAGGAACGTGTTGTTGATGGGCAGTTCGGCCGCCACCACGCCATCGGCCCCATACTGGCTAACGAGCTGAAGCACCCGATCCCTCCACACGTGCGCCCAGGCGATGCTGCCGAAATCCATCCAGTGACCGCCTGGCGTAGGGTAGGGAATCTCTTTCCCTTTCGCGTCGGTAAGCACGTGCGCCTCCATCGTCGGCGTCCATCCGCCTACATTGCCTTCAGCGTTGGGGTTTTCCGATAGGCAGGAGGCGTAGACGTAGAGAAGGGGGCTAAAAAGCGGGTGTTCTTTTCTAATGGCAGGATAGGTATTCGGCTCTAAGCAGTTAGGGCTGATGGCCACAACGTCGCAGTTGTCCCCGATCCATTTGGCGTTATCCGGCGAAAGCTTTGTGCCGTTTTGTGCGGACGCCTCCAGGGAGTCTCGTGCTGTACCGAGACCCATGGTGAAAACACCTCCAAGTCGCACAGGGCAGGCGGAACGCACCGGGGTAAGGGGCTGAAAGCCGTTTTGAGCCTGCGCCGTGTTTTGAGAGAAGGGCGCCTCATAGGTCAGCCCCAACAGCAAGAGACCACCGAAAAGGCAGGCGCAGAATGTTCTTCTGGTGCTCTGAGCCTGCATAGAAGCATACTGTCTCAACATTTCTCTCCTCAATTCGGCAACCCGATGAGGAACTCCTGCCGGTAATGAAACCGCATTCCGATGGGGGCAGGGCACGCGAATCGCCGCTGTTTTGGCGGAACTTGAGGGAAGAGAAAATTTTTCCGAAAACTACTAGACAAAAAAAGACTTTATATTGTATCCTTCTCCTGTCGCTCTGAGGCGACATATATCCCTTTAAAAGGAATACACACATGCCGACGATCCAAGAACTGTTTGCCAAACTAGTTCAGCAAGGGGCCGATCTCCTCATCCGCCATGTCGAGGCCACCCCATCGGACAAACAAACCTGGAGCCCTCTGGATAAAGGCCGCACCATCCTCGATCAGGTTCAAGAGTGCGCGTACTTGAACGGCTTTGCCGCCAAAACGCTTACGGAAAGACGCCAGCCCGAATGGAGTCAGGTGCAGTTCGACCGATTTCGTGCGGAGTTTGACACCATGGAGAAAGCCCTAGCGCGCTTACGGGCCGAGACCGAGTCACTTGCCCATGCCATTCTGGCTTTCCCCTCAGAACACCTCGACGATCCGGTACAACTGCCGTGGGGAGAGAATGGCACCTTGACCAACTGGATCACCATTCCCTACTGGAACATGTGCTACCATCTCGGTCAGGTGTGCTACATTCAGACCCTCTATGGGGATCAGGGGTACTATTACGGCTTCTAGAGTCGTAAGCTCCCCCAAAATGGAGTAACGGGTAGGACACCTCATCCTACCCGTTCTTTTGCGCAAGCGATAGCTTTGCAGCAGACTATTCGAGCTTGACCTCGCATTTGGGAACAAAGTGACCGTCACTTCGCCTTTGATATGGAGGTAGAGCCTATTTGCCTTCGGTAATGTCGCTTCGGCTGAAGCCGATGCGCTGCCACGCTCGTTTCGTGGAGGGCAGTGCGGCAATACGTCGCCACTCAAAACCGGTGCGTGCATCTTCAATACCTAAAAGTGCCATGCCCAAGTCAATACCGATGACATCTTTATCAAACCAGTCTCTGTCCAGATTGAAGGCGTTGCTAAAACCGTAGCGCCCCCAAAGTCGCTCATGAAACTGCGAGTACATGGCGTGAGCGATGGCGCAGGCCTGGTCTGGCTCAAAAAGAACGGCGGCGATGGCCCCGGTCGGCGAGACCGTCCCGTCTTCCGGCTTAGGCACGCCGTAAGCATTGTAGCCGTCCGGGCCGTCGGAGGCGTTTAACCCCCACATGCCGGCGGCATAGGTTTTGCGCTCCGTCCTATGGTCAAAGCAAAACAACCGATTGATCTTCACGCCATTAGCGGCGTTTCTCCAATAGTCCCACCCATCGCGGTCGCGCCAACCGCGAAAATCGAAAAATTCATAGGGCATTTCGTGTAGGAAGATAGGCCCTCCTACGAAGGAGGTGAGGCCATGATAGGTATATCGTGGGCGTTTCCACGCCCACCAGCAGGCGGCCGGTAGCGGGTTCTTCGGGGCGCCGATTCCCAGGAGGTAGAGCATGATGCCCTCGGAGTAGCTATCCCAGTTGGCGTTCAAAAAACCGCTTTCTGGCTTCCAGCCCATGGAGAGCACCTGTTTTTGTGGATCCTGCCCTCCATTGGTCAGCATCCAATGCCAGTCGAGCCGGGCGTATAAGGTATTGGCAAGGTGCTGCACTTCCGTTCCCGGCCACTGCGCCCCGGCCGACAGGGCGCCAAGCAGCAGCAGTGCCGTATCTATGGAGGAAAGCTCACAGTTCCAGACCCGATTGCCTGTGTGCACATCCACGAAATGGTAGTACCAGCCGTGCACATTGGGCATGCGATTCACTACAAAGCGCAGCGTCGCCAAGGCGCGTTGATAGCCCTGCTGAGGTGTTATCCAGCGGTGTTGCACTGCGATGGGCAGAGCGGCGAGTGCATAGCCTGTGCTGGCGATACTGGCAACGGTATAGGTATCTGTAGGGCCTATGTTGGCGGCGCGATCCTTCACCAAACCGGTGTTCGGATCGGCCTGTTCCCAGAAAAAGAGAAAAGCCCGGTGCTCTACCTGCGTCAGGAGCGGATCGGAAAGTGAGAGGCTAATGCTCCATTGCTTCGTCGCTCTGTTGGGTTGATCGGCGGGGAGCGATTGCGCTTGCAACAGCAGGTTTGTGACGAAGAAGATGGCGACAAGATATCCTTTTGGAACTCTCAAAACGTTTTGCCCTCCTTATTTTTTCGTAGTGAAGGCTCCCTCGTTTCCCATAAACGAGGGAGCCTTCCTGAATCGCCGGTTTCCTTTTACTGCAGTTGACCGCTGCTTTCCGTCTGCTGCAAGGTGGTGCAGAAGGTATTGAGCCAACTTAAGTCCATCCCACCGAAGTTCATGTTGGTTGGGTTGTAGGCCCACATGTTGGTGCCGTCGGGATTAGATTGTTGGCAGGTAGCATCCCATGTGGTGAACTTGGCATGGCCGTCCATAAAGGTAAGGTTTACCGCCCGGTCGCTGCCACGGTGTTTAGCACCCCAGTTCGAGCCGCTCGGCCCCCAGGCATTCGGCCCCACATTGGGTATTACCGCCATCCACGGGCCATAGTCTGGATAGACATCCTTGTTCTCGCCCACAATGAGCGTATTGGCCGGATAGTCGAAAGCGACCGAGCTGTACTGGTTGCCTGCCCACCAATCGCCGGAGCCTATAGGCGCGGAGGATTTGAAGAAGGCTCGATAGTAGAAGTAGCCCCTATAGGTTTTTGGCAGGTTGGGGTTGTAGGGTGGAGTGGTGGGACCGGCCGATTCGTCATACACTTGAGAGGCCGGGTTGGAGGGACAACGGAATATCTGATAGTTTTTGATGTAGGGGTTGATGAGGTGTTTCCAGTTTCCCTCGATGTAGGTGGAGTCGACGTCACGCACGAGCGGTAAAAACTCGTCGTAGTCCTGCGAGTACATGGTTATCCCCAGCCCGATCTGTCGCATATTCGAGAGGCAGCTTGTGAGTCGGGCCGCTTCGCGCGCCTGGGCAAAGACGGGGAAGAGGATCGCCGCCAGAATGGCGATAATGGCGATAACCACGAGAAGTTCGATCAGCGTAAACCCATATCGCCCGAGCCTACGCTGCCTAGCTGTAGAAACGACTTTCATTGGTTTCATCTCCTTAGAGTTTGATTTAAGTTACGCGTAGAAGAAGTTTTTGCTTTAAGGTTGCCCTGTGCGGGCCGGTTGCGGCGGAATAGAGGGCAAAACCGGTTTGCCCAATCCGGCTTGTTGTGGTGTTAGCGCCTTGCCTGCCGCAGGGCTGTGAAACATGCGAAGCGCCAAAAACCCGATAACCACAACAAGCACGATCACGACGGCGGCAACAATGCCGGGATGTATCTCTTTTTGCATCTCTCACTCCCTCAGGACATCAGGTAGGCCCCGCACGACCTGCGAACATCGAGCGTAGGGGCTACCCGGATTTGAAACTGTTTTACACGCACTCCACGCAAGCGCGCATGCAGCAGCTCAACCGCCTTATGCGCCATATCGTAGACGGGTTGGCGCACGCTGGAGAGAGGCGGTTCCACGTGGTCGCACATGCCGGTGGAGTCGAAGCCCACAATGGCAACGTCTTGAGGTATCCGTAGTCCCAACGAACGCAGAATCTGCATGAGACGTACGGCCACATCGTCGCTCCAGGCGAACACTGCCGTTGGGCGCTCTTGGGGAGAGAGCTGAAAGAGGGCGGCAATCGGCGAGAAGTCGGCTGTTGGCGAAGTCGCCTCTTGAATCCACTCCTCTTTTATGGCGATACCGGCTCGTTCCATGGCGCAACGGTAGCCTTCGATGCGCTCTTGAGCGGCACCGGAATGGGGCGATCCAGATACGTGGAGAATCCTGCGATGCCCTAAACGTAGCAGATGCTCGACGGCTAAAACAGCGCCCGTTGTGTTGTCACAATCCACATACCAGATGTGCGGCTTGGTGGTGTGCGTAAACATGAGGACGGCAGGGAAGTTGTGCGCATAGAGAATCTCCGCAAGCGGGTCGTCTACATCCCGCAGCAAAAGTGCCCCATCCACACGACCGTCCATGAGACGAGCGGCCTCGGAGGAGACGGTATCTTGCTCTTCCCACTGCCAATCCGGTGTGGTTTTGCGCGTATGTAGCATGAGGTCGTACTCCAGAGTGATGGCAGCGTCTGTAACCCCGTGCAGCAGCTCATTGGTGAACCCTGACCACCCTGCGAAGAGGAGGGGATATTGCATCACCACGGCGATGGTGTAGGTTCGTTGGTGGGCCAGTCCGCGCGCCAAGGCGTTGGGGTGATAGCCTAACGAGCGTGCCACCTCGAAGATGCGTTTTTGAGTCTCCTTAGGAATGCGCACCGCATCTCCACGGCCGTTGAGCACATAGGAGACGGTAGATTTAGAAAGGCCTACCTTCTCCGCTATTTCTTGCATTGTGATTCTTCGTGCCATTGCTTTTTAAGCGTCCCTCCGAAGTCGCTTAACCGGTTGAGCTAACTGCATTATAACATACCGGCGTTCCTGTTGTCAACTTTTTCGGCATCATTTTGCAAAAATTTTATCTGCGCGCCAAAGCAACCTAATAGAGGCGGCGTAGAAAGTTGTGACAGACAACGGCCGCGGCCGAACGACCGTAGCCACCGTTTTCGATCACACAGGCAAAAGCATAGGGACGAACAAAACCGATGAACCAGGAGTGGGGCTTGGCGCCCGCAATACCCGTTTGCGCGGTGCCGGTCTTTCCGGCTACAGGCTCTGCGATATCGTTAAAAATTCCCGCTGCCGTGCCGTTTGTCACCACGCCTCGCATTAGCCCTTGAAGAGTGGCTGCGGTCTGGGGTGTCATAGCCTGTCCCACCTGCATCGGCGGCAGCTCCTCATTTTGCTCCTCTTGGTGAAATGTCTTGAGGCTCGCCACCAAGCGGGGTTTCATGCGCTTTCCCTCGTTCGCCACCGAGGCGGCCAGGACGGCCATCTCCATCGGAGAGGCCAACATGCGCCCCTGACCGTAGCCGAGGTCGGCCAAATCGGCGTAAAAATCGGTCAGTGGGGGCACGTGGCTGAACCCCATATCCTCTTGCAAACTATCGTGAAACATCTGCGGCCCGATGCGAGTGGCCAGGGTGGCGAAATAGATGTTGGACGACACCCGAAACGCCTCAGGCATGGTGATGGTGCCGAAGGCAGGGTCGTGCGGATCATCGTGAACGACTCGGGAATACACCTTCTTCCCCACGTGCCACCGAATTGTAGCCACTCGATTGCAAGGTATGGCGATGTGGAGGGCGTTTGGAAGATGATCCAACGCGCAGGCCGCTGTGGCGACCTTTAGTGTAGAACCCGGTGGATAAAAGCCGTCGAGCGCCCTATCGAAGAGGGGGCCTCCCGTCCCTCCGGCAAGCATCTGATGATAGGAGGTGGGCGTGAGCGCATTGGGGTTAAACGAAGGGAGCGTTACGGCCGCAAGCACATCGCCGGTTGTCGGCTGTAATACCACCAAAGCCCCCTTACCGCTCAACTTATCGGCCACGGCGGCCAGTGCGTTATAGGCGATGCTCTGCAGCGCCGCATCCACGGTGAGGTGCAGGTCACCGCCTCTGCGAGGCCGGTAGCCCGGAAGGTCTTTGGCACGATAGTCTTGGATAAGGTCTGAGAGATGGTTATAGCCGCGTAATACGGCGTCGTACGCCTTTTCCAAGCCGGATGGGCCTCCTATTGCCGGATTCACCACACCGATGAGGGAGGCCGCACACGGCCCAAGCGGGTAGAAGCGGCGGTGTTGGGCGATCAGCTGCACAGCGCGCTGCCGGTCGGGCACAAGCTTCAATATCTCGGTGGGGCGAGAGGTGGCCAAAACGCGGCCTTGCCGGTCGTAGATGGTACCTCGCGGAATGCGCTCGGCAATGGCCAACAGGCGTGGATTGTAGTGGGCGCGCACCACGCCATCTCGGTCGGGCGTGTAGATGGGGTGGGTCGCAAACCGATCGGCCTGCAACACCATTGTCTGCCCTAATCGTCCCAAGCCGATGACCCCTAGTAGCAAAAAGGCAACGCCTCGCTCCAGCTTTTTGGAAACGGAAAGCAGTGCAGGCCGCAAAGGCTCGGCCTCCTCGGCACGGCGAGGCGTTGCCGAGATGCCCAACAATAGCCCGATGAGGACAAAGCTGGAAAGGAGGGCGCTATCGCCATAGCAGAGGAAGGGAAGCGAAATGCCCGTGAGCGGTGTGAGGCCGGTGACCCCTCCTAAAATAAGCAGCACCTGCATGATCAGAATCGCGGTAAGGCCACAGGCAAGCGCCCGATCGGTGGAGTTTGCGACCTGGCGGGCGACGGCCAGTCCCCGCGCAATGAGCGCATAAAAGATCAGCACCACTAAGAAAGCCCCGATGAAGCCCGCCTCTTCGCTCCAGGCCACGAAGGCCAGATCGTCTTCCCCGCGAGGCAACACGCGCGGCATGCCAAGCCCCAAGCCGGTGCCACTCCATCCTCCGGAGCCGAAAGCCCATAGTGCCTGGCCGAGCTGCATTCCTTGAGGGTGTGTGTTTTTCCAGGGATGCAGCCACATATCCACCCTTACCGGAAAAACCCCAATTCGGAAATGATAGCCGATATAGCTACCGATGCCCATAAGGATAAGACCACTCCAAAGGTAGCCATTGCTTCCGGTAGTGAGCATCAGCATGAGAATAAAGGCTCCGAAGAGTAAAAGCCCCGGCCCGAGGTCTTTAATAACCAGGAAAAGAACCAGCGTGAACCCGAACAGCACCACAATGGGGCCGAGGTCGGCCAACGAGGGGAGTTGCCAGCCTCTTTTTTTAGAGGTCTTTTCCGCTAGATCGGTAGCGCGTTCGCCCAGATAGCTTGCAAGAAAGAAGACGACAAGCAGCCGCACGATCTCCACGGGTTGAAACCCAAACAAGGTTACCCTAACCCCGCCCGGCCCCCCTCCGAAGAGCCATAGGAGCAGCAGCAATAGGGCCGCCCCAAGCCCCCACAGATAGCGGTAGCGCTGCAGCCATTGGCGGCGGTGCTCTGGCGCGATTCGAGCGCAGAGAACCAACAGAACTATTCCCAAGAAGATGCCATAGGCGTGGTGCAGATAGTCTTCCGAGTCGCGCAAAGGATCGCGCAGGCTAAACAGAAGGGCCACTCCGAAACCGGACAGAAGCAAGACCAGAGGCACAAGGAAGGGATCGCCGAACACTCGAGCGCGATTGCGTAGCCAAGGGGGCAGAAGAAAGAGAAGGAGACAGAGCAGCCCGGCCACGATCCAGAAGTGCCAAAAAACGGTGGAGGGACGCCTTACGAGATAGTTTTTTAGAAGCGGCTTGGTGGTGGGGTCTAATAGGGTAGCTTTTTCGATGAGAAACGGAGGGGTGAGGCGTCCCACACGCTCTGGGGAGAGTTGGGTAAGCAGGGAATCGCGAAAGGCTGCAAGTCGTGCCGCTTGGAAGAGGGGAATGTGGAGCACGGCGGCGAACTGTGTCGGGTTCGCCGTATGCCAATCGAGGTGGGAGGCCGAAAGTCGTTCCTCTAACGAGGGCCACTGGCTCTTTGGAAAAAGCGGTATACCCAGCAACGCGTTCACGCTCGAAAACCCGCGGTGTACCTCGCGGTAGGCTACAATCTGTTGGGCAACGCCGATGTCTACGTTCAACGAAATGGCGAGGGTATCCGCGCTAACCTGGTTGACGAGCAAAGTATTGGCCGGAATCTCGGCACGCCAACGGGCAAAAAACACCAAAAGGAAAACACAGAGCAGCAGCACGCAAGCCGATAGACTAAGCCGTCGCTCAATCTGGCGTTGACGGCGTCTGCTCTGCTGCCCCTCCATGTATAACGGTTCCTACGGAGCCACCGATGCGGCTTCACCCTATCGCTTTGAGCTAACGCCCAAGAATGGCATACATCAGTAAGCAGATGCACAAGACAGCTGCCAGCCGCGCCGTTATCGAGTTTAGCAGCTCCTCTTTGCCGGCTTTCCCTTTGAAGGTCGAGACGGAGGCCGAGCCTATCTGGCCCTGCAGTCCATCAATTTTGCTCTCCTGAATGGTGATGACGTAGATGAGGGCCACCGAGAGCACAAAGATAAGCACACCCAACAAACCATGCACAATGGCCATGTTTTCTTCTTCAATCTCCTATGAAGGCTTTATTTGGTGTATGGAAAGGGCTTTAACGCCCTTCACGTCGCATCTCTTCTTCAACGCGGCGTCGGATTTCGGCTTCTCGCTCGCGCTCTCGGCGCAGCTCGTCATCCTCATCTTCGCCGCGAAGACCTTTCTCGAACTCGCGCTTGCCCCGTCCCAGGTTTCGCATCAACTCTGGAATGCGGGAGCCTCCGAAGAGTACCACAATGACTACGAGGACGATGAGCCATCCCCAGTCATTCGTAAAGATATTGGCGATCATCTCTCTATTCCCCTCTTCACAACGTTTTTAGCCTATTTTGTTTACGGAATTTTGGCACATTTCGGCCACAAACCCGATCTACTCCTTGCGCGGCACCGTTCCTTCTGCCGGGCGAATGGCAATCTGAGGGCCTTCCTGAAACGCCGTTCCCAGGGTGCCCTCTGTGATCCCTTGAGAGGCGTTCTCCTCTTCAGTCGGCGCCAGTGCGGGCGCGGCGGCATCGCCTTTTGGCGGCTCATTAATGTTGCTGTAGGCCGAATACATGTTCACTCCGTCGTACGGTGGCCGATACGAGGAGCTAGAATAGCCGTTGTTGTTATTCTGTTGATCCGAAATAGGGTTGCCGTAGCTGTCGTATCGGGTTGGTTGGTAAGAGCTATCGTAGTAGCTCGTATTCAGCGTATTGCTCAGCTCGGAGGTATAGCGCCGAAACTCGCGCATAGCCTTGCCAAGCTGCCCCAGTATTTCCGGCAACTTGTTAGGCCCAAAAACGATCAGCAGCACAACCGCCACGGCAATGAGTTGTACCGGACTATCTAGAAATGCAAGCATCTTTCCTTATCTCCCCACTACGCTAGCCGCGAAACCTGCGCCTGTTCGGCACATCTCTGCACGGTGGCTACATTGCAGAAGCCAGCACCTAAACCCTCGGCGTTGGCAGCGCCTGCCCCTGCAGCCAAGCGCAAGGCGTTCTCGACGGAATCGCCTTTTTCTAAGGCCAATAGCAGGCCGGCTAAAAAACTGTCGCCGGAGGCAACGGCGCTCATCACATTCACCTGTGGCGCCTTTACGTGATAGGCCTCCTTTTCCGTCATCCAGAGAGCGCCCTCTGCCCCTAACGTGCACAGAAAAACGTCAACTTCATATCTCTTCCGCAGCTCGGTTGCCGCGCGTCGAGCCGTTTCCACGCTCGATATCGGATGCCCCCAAAGCTCCTCCAGTTCCACGCGGTTTGGCTTTACCAACCAGGGGCCGGCCAAAACCCCTTCCTGCAGTGCCGCGCCACTGCTATCCAGTACGGTTTTGGCTCCAGCCTGTTGCGCATTTCTCAAAATCGTTTTCACCAAGTCGGCTTCGATGCCGGGCGGCAAACTGCCGCAGAAGGCCACAACCGCAAAAGAATGGCTTGCTAATAGCCATTCAAAACGTTCCATAAAACGGAGCATCTCCGATTCGGAAACGGGAGGCCCTATCTCGTTGATCTCCGTCTCTGTTTTGTGCAGAGGGTCCACGACTTTGATGCAGATTCGGGTCTCCTTACTGATCTCTACGAAATCGTGGGCGATGCCTTCACCCGCAAGGGCGGTTTGAACGATATGCCCGTTGTACCCGCCTAGTAGGCCGGTTGCGAGCGCCTTGCCACCCAGACGGGTGTAGACCCTGGCCACGTTCAGGCCTTTGCCGCCGGCAACGGTAAGCGCTTGCGAAGGCCGATTGAGCTTATGGATGGCAAAGTCCTCTATCAAATAGGTCTTATCCACACAGGGATTGAGCGTTACAGTGAGAATCAAACGGACTTTGCCCTCCCGGCCACCGATATTCCACTTGACAAATTTTACCCTATCTGGTTATACTAAAAACGTCTTCGGTCGTGCTCGTCTTGATCTTGTGCCCAGGTGGTGAAATGGTAAACACGCTGGTTTCAGGTACCAGTGCCCGAAAGGGCTTGGAGGTTCGACTCCTCTCCTGGGCATTATTGTAGTTTGCTTGGCAGCTCCATCGAACCGCTGCAGATAGGTTTGTTTCGTTCCCGTAGTAGCTAAATATCGGCCTCCTAACGAGGCGAGCCTGTTTGCCTTTTCCCTGTTATAGACTCTCTTCTCTTTCTAACGTTTGTTTCCGCCGTGAAAGCATGGCGTACTATGGGAACCTTTTGTGTTTTTGTGCACCCCTTACCAAAGCGGGCACAATGCCATGTAAGTCCCGATGGGACACTACAGGTCTTAGAGTAGGCCGAAAAGATCGTCTTTTCTGCATTCTACAGTGCGAAGCCACAGAAAGGAAAGAGATGGATAACGAGATCGTCCCGGCGCATTATCAGCAGCTTAAACAGCAAATCGGTACGTTGTTACGCCGGGGGAGAGAGCAGGCAGGCCGAACGGTCAACACGATTTTGCTGCAGACCTATTGGCATATCGGACGCCATATCGTGGAGTTTGAACAGAACGGAAATATCAAGGCCGAGTACGGTAGCGAACTTCTCGACCGTCTCTCTAAAGACCTCACCCTTGAGTTCGGCAAAGGGTTCAGCCGCTCTAACTTAGTCTATATGCGCAAATTTTACCTCGCCTTCCCAAAAAGTGAGACACTGTCTCACCAATTGACCTGGAGCCACTATTTTGAGATTCTGAAAGCCGACAGCGACCTGGAGATAAGTTTCTACGCCAGGCAATGCGAGAAGGAGAACTGGAGCGTGCGGGAGCTAAAGCGCCAGATGAAAAGCATGCTCTTTCATCGCTTGGCGTTGAGTAAGGACAAGGCGGAGGTGTTAGAGATCGCCCAAAAAGGCAGCGAGGTGCAACAGCCAGAGGACCTAATCCGAGACCCTTATGTGTTCGAGTTTCTGGGCATACGGCCCCAACAGCCCTATGTGGAGGGCGATTTAGAACAGAAGCTTATTCAGAACCTAGAGCTGTTCCTGTTGGAGCTGGGTAAGGGTTTTGCTTTTGTGGGCAGGCAGTATAAGATCACACTGGCGAACCGGCATTTTTGTGTGGACTTGGTGTTCTATCACCGCATTCTGAAGTGTTTTGTACTTATTGACCTCAAGAGCGGTGAGATAGAGCCTGCCGACATCGGGCAGATGAACATGTACTTAAACTACTTTGCAAGAGAGGAAAACGTCGAGGGCGATAACCCGCCTATTGGCATTGTGTTGGGAGCTTACCGAGACCACATTCTGGTAGAATATGCCACCGAGAACGTCAACAACCAGCTCTTCGTAAGTAAATATCAGCTCTATCTGCCCGACAAAGCGCAGCTACAGAGTGAGTTGGAAAGGCTTTTATCGGACGATCAGAATGGCTAAAAGAGAGGGTTCCTCTCCAAACGCCTTGCGGAGATTCACCAAAATGCCGGTCAACTTTGATCGCGTTGCCGAAGATTACGATGCCAGTCGCTATCTGCCTGCGCATGCCGCTCACCGTATTGCCGCCTTCCTCTGCCGCGCCGCGTCTCTCTCCCCACAAAGCCTGCTGCTCGACGCCGCTACCGGCACGGGACGCTTTGCACTGCCTTTGGCCGTACACGGAGTGCGGGTGGTTGGAGTAGACATTGCCGAACGAATGCTGGCCAGACTGCGCTCTAAAATGCCCTCTGCCTCCCTGCCCATTCGCCTTCTTCGTTCCGATCTCACCGCCCTTGGGCTAACCCATCAGGCTTTCGATGCTGTCCTCATGGCCCACATTCTACATCTTATTCCAAACTGGCAGCAGGCGCTGCAGGAGGCGTTTCGCGTGCTCAAGCCCAACGGGGTTTTGCTGCTCGTTTGGAACCAGGGGGAGCATTCGCGTATTCGTCATCAATACCATGAGCTGCTTAGAGGACGCTTTGAGATTCCAGGCTATCAGGGGGCCCATTCCAGTGAAATTGCACGGTGGCTGCAAGAGCAAGGAAAGGTCGTTGAGGTGTTGGACACCCGACATTTACACTGGCAGTGGCAAGCCCCGATTGCCCAAACTGTTGACTTCCTGCAAAAGCGTGTCTGGTCACGCTTATGGCGCGTTCCCGATGAGGTTCACGATTCGGTGATGAAGGAGCTACATGCTTGGGTGCTTGCGACCTACGGCTCTTTTGATGGTTTTGAAGTGATTGAAGGTGGGATAATGGTGCAGAAAGTCTCCTAAGGTCGCCTCGCCCTCCTCTGCCCATGGTCAGCCCCCGCGCCGTTCGCCTCAATCAGAACGACCCTATCGGAAGCCGCGATTTGTCTGCAATGTTCTATTTGCTTACCACGATGTTGACGAGCTTTTGTGGCACCACGATCACTTTTTGAGGAACGCGCCCATTCAGTTCGGATTGCACGCGGGCAGAGGCGAGCGCCAGGCGCTCTAGCTCGTCAGAGGGGGTTTCTGGGGCAACCTGCAGCTTGTCGCGAATCTTTCCGTTGATCTGCACCACCACCGTGATCTCCTCTTCTTTGGCGACTTCGGGATCGTATTCGGGCCAGCATTGGTTGAAGGTAAACCCTTCTTTCCCCAAACGTTCCCACCATTCATCGGCCATATGGGGGGTGATGGGAGAGAAGAGGATGGGTAGAGTCTCTAAAGCCTCCGATATAAGATAGGCTTGGACCGGGGTTGGCTCTCGATTCGCCACTGCATTGCGGTAGGCAGAAAGCTCATTGGTGTATTCCATGAGAGCCGCAACCGCCGTGTTAAAGCGGAAATGCTCGATATCGGTTTCAACCTTCCGAATCGTTTGATGCAGTTTCCGACGCAGAGTGCGATCGGCGGGAGACAACTCGCTTAATGGCGGCATATGTTGGCGCCAGTCAGCGCGATAGTGGGGGCGCAGTTCGTTCCAGATGCGCCAAATGCGGTTGACGAACCGATGGGCGCCCTCCATGCCCTTATCGGACCATTGCACGTTCTCCTCATAGGGAGCCACGAAAAGCAGGAACAGACGCAGGCTATCGCTTCCATAGCGCTCCGCCATCTCGTCGGGCGTTACCACGTTCCCTTTGCTTTTGCTCATGCGTACCCAACGCCAGACCCACTTTTCTGGGGGAATCGTCTCACGCTCTTCCGGCTTGAGGACTTTCCAGTTCTCAATGGGTTCATCGGCGCCGATCTCCTCTTCCTCACTGCTCTCCTCTTTCCCCACCTCCCGACCGGGCGTGTAAGCCAGTACGGCCCCTTGATTACGATAGGTGAGGAACGGCTCGTCGAAGTGCAGGTAGCCCATATCGTGGAGCGCCTTTGTCCAGAAACGGGCGTAGAGGAGATGGCCTACGGCGTGCTCTGCACCGCCGGCGTAGAGATCAACAGGAAGCCAGTAGCGCACAGCCTCTTGACTAAAGGCCTCCCTATCGTTATGCGGGTCGGCGAAGCGCAGATAGTACCAGGACGAGCAGGCCGAACCGCCCATCGTATCGGTCTCTCGACGGGCAGGCCCCTTACAGCGCGGGCAGGTGGTATTGACAAACTCCGGTATCCCTGCCAACGGAGATTCGCCGGTACCGGTCGGCTCGTAGCGCTCCACCGGAGGCAGCAGCACCGGCAGCTGGTCTTCCGGCACAGGCACCTCGCCACAGGTAGGACAGTGGACAATGGGAATAGGTGCTCCCCAGTAGCGCTGGCGCGAGATCAGCCAGTCGCGGAGTCGGTAGGTGACAACGCCGCGGCCGATGCCCTTCTCCTCTAGGTAGGCAATAACACGAGCAATAGTCTCCTTGGTGTTAGGCAAGCCTTCAAAGGGGCCGGTGTTTACCATCGTACCGCCGTCGGGCAGGGCCTCCGTCAAGGTTTCCGCCGTCTGCTCCTCGCTGATGCGATAGACCAGCCTTATAGGCAGCCCATAACGCTTGGCGAACTCGAAGTCGCGTTGGTCGTGAGCGGGAACGGCCATAATGGCTCCCGTGCCGTAGCCCATAAGCACATAGTCGGCAATGTAGATGGGAATACGTTCGCCATTGATGGGATTGATGCAATAAGACCCAATGAAGACCCCTGTTTTGGCCCGCTCGACGTTTTGGCGGTCTATCTCGGAGGTACGCTGGGCGCGTTCTTTATAGGCTTCTACTTGGGCGCGATATTCGGGCGTAGTGAGTTTATCTACCAGAGGATGTTCCGGCGCCAACACCATAAAGGTGGCGCCCCACAGCGTATCGGGGCGTGTTGTGAAGACGGAAATAGTCTCCGAATGCCCCTCCACAGGGAAGACGATTTCGGCCCCTTCGCTGCGCCCGATCCAGTTGGCCTGCAGCGCTTTTACCCCTTCGGGCCAGTTCACGCGCTGAAGTCCCTCGAGCAGCTTTTCGGCATAGGCTGTGATGCGAAAGAACCATTGGGGCACCTGGCGTTTTTCCACCGGGCTGCCACAGCGCCAACAGCGACCGTTCACAACCTCTTCGTTGGCCAGCACCGTTTTGCATTGCGGGCACCAGTTGACGGGCGCATTGGCCCGGTAGGCCAAGTTGTTTTTGTAGAGCTGCAGAAAAATCCATTGCGTCCAACGGTAGTATTCCGGGCTGCTAGAGTTGATCTCGCGGCTCCAGTCGTAGGAGATGCCAACGAGTTTTAATTGACGGCGGTAGTTAGCCGCATATTCCGGCACCATCTCTTTGGGGTTGCGGCCGCGTTTAATGGCTTCGTTTTCTGCTGGTTGCCCGAAAGCATCCCAGCCCATAGGGTGCAGCACGTTGTAGCCCTGCAGCACTTTGAGACGGCAAGCGACATCCAAGGGGATGTAGTTGCGGCAATGTCCCACGCTCAAGCCGGCACCCGACGGGTAAGGAAACATGTCAAGGCCATAAAATTTGGGGCGGTCGTGGCGAATCTCAACGCGGAAAAGCTGGGCCTCTTCCCAGCGCTGCTGCCACTTGCGCTCTATGGCTCGAAAATCGTACTGGCTGACACTGTTGTTCTCTGCGCTCATAGTGTCTATTATACGCGACTTGAGAGCGGTCTATCAAGCGACATGAAAACTATTTGGCGGCGACAGAGGTTCTGGCCTCTTCATGCATTCTATTCAGCTGTAGGTTCGCGTCGTGCATGGCGGTGGCTAAATCCCATCGTGGGCGGTCGGTAACATCTACGATGCCGAATGCATAGTTCTCTCCTTAGACCTTCCCCCTCAAAAACGATGCAGGGGCCCCAGAAAATCGCAAGATTTTCTGGGGTAGGGCGCCCTCCCCCTCAAGGCCCAACAGTCGAACAGCAAACGGTATCCAACTTGGTCGCCGGCCTGCACATACAAGACCGTATCAAGGCGACCGAGACCGTCAAGTCCGCCCTGACGCGATTGCGACAAGGACGAATGGTGAGATGTCCTCACAGCAAGAGGGCACAACCTATCAGTACGGATGCATAAAGCGTTCCTCTGAGTGCGTTTCGCCACATAGACCAAAACCTCTACGTTTAAGCCACCTATCGAGCGCGACGTCGGCCATTCTGTGGATAGGCAATGGAGTGCGAACGCTCTTTTGAAGGCGTGTCGTGGGTGAGTTTTTGAGCGGGCAGCAGTTTTTTCAGCGCGGCGATCTCGTCACGAAGTTCCGCGGCATACTCGAAATTAAGAGCACGCGCGGCCTCCTTCATCTCCTTTTCGAGCTGAGCGATTACCGTTTCAACCTCTTCCAGGCTCATGGTGTCGGCGTCCTTTTGGAGGCGGCTCAAGGCGTTTTGATGGGAATACTCCGCCTTCTCTTCCGCCAATCGCTCGGCTGCAATCAGCTCACGGACGGCCTTTTTCACCGTTTGGGGGGTGATGCCGTGCGCCTCGTTGTAGGCAAGCTGTTTTTGGCGGCGACGGTTTGTCTCCGCGATGGCGCGTTCCATAGAGCCGGTGATGTTATCGGCATACATGATCACCTGGCCCGATACGTTGCGTGCAGCACGGCCGATGGTCTGGATAAGTGAGGTTTCACTTCGAAGGAAGCCTTCCTTATCGGCATCGAGAATGGCCACAAGGGAGACCTCCGGCAGGTCTAGGCCTTCTCGAAGCAGGTTGATGCCCACTACCACATCGTGAACTCCGAGGCGGAGGTTACGTAATATCTCGTTGCGCTCCAACGTTTTGATGTCGGAGTGGAGGTAGTTCACCTTAATATTGAGGTCTTCAAGATACTGGGTAAGGTCTTCCGCCATGCGTTTGGTGAGGGTGGTTACGAGCACGCGCTCACCGAGCGCTACGCGTTTGCGAATCTCTCCGATAAGGTCATCAATTTGACCTCGTGTGGGGCGCACGATCACTTCGGGGTCTACCAGGCCGGTGGGGCGGATGATCTGCTCCACGATCTGCTCGCTATGTTCTCTTTCGAACGGACCCGGGGTTGCCGACACAAAGATGGCCTGATGGATACGGCTTTCAAACTCATGCCATTTTAACGGGCGGTTATCGGCCGCGGAGGGGAGGCGAAAACCGTAGTCAATCAGCACATCTTTGCGGGATTTATCGCCGTTATACATACCGCGAATTTGAGGCAAAGTCTGATGGCTTTCGTCTATTACGAGCAGGAAGTCGTCTGGGAAGTAGTTAAAAAGCGTGTTCGGTGGGGTGCCGGGTGCGCGGCCGTCGAGATGGCGGCTATAGTTTTCAATGCCGGAGCAGTAGCCAAGCTCCCGAATCATCTCTAGGTCGAATTTGGTGCGCATCTCGATGCGCTGCGCTTCAAGCAGTCTGCCCTGGCTCTTAAACCATGCGATGCGTTCGGCAAGCTCCTCTTCAATGGAGTGGATGGCCTTTTCAAGGCGTTCTCGCGAGGTAACGAAGTGGGAGGCCGGAAAGATGGTGATTCCATCCCGTGTCCCTATGATCTCCCCCGTTACGGGGTCTACGAGGGCGATCTTCTCGACCTCATCGCCGAAGAAGGAGACGCGAATGATGATCTCTTCATCGGCGGGTTGGATTTCGAGGGTATCGCCGCGTACTCGAAAGGTGGCGCGGGTAAGTTCGAGGTTATTTCGCGTAAACTGCATATCAATAAGGCGCCGAATGGCCACGTCGCGGTCTATGCACTCGCCGACACGGAAAGAGAGGATGATCTGGCGATACTCATCTGGGGAACCAAGACCGTAGATACAGGAGACAGAGGCCACCACAATAACATCGCGGCGTTCTAGCACCGCTTGCGTTGCGGAATGGCGTAGACGGTCTATTTCGTCGTTGATCTGCGCATCTTTTTCAATGTAGGTATCGGACTGGGGGATATAGGCTTCAGGCTGATAGTAGTCGTAGTAAGAGACGAAGAACTCGACGGCGTTATGCGGAAAGAACTCGCGGAACTCCGAACAGAGTTGAGCTGCGAGGGTTTTGTTATGGGCGATCACGAGGGTAGGGCGTTGTACCCGTTGAATGACGTTGGCGATGGTAAACGTTTTGCCGGTACCCGTAGCGCCCAGAAGAGTTTGGTAGCGCATGCCTCTGTTCAGTCCCTCTACGAGCTGCTCAATAGCCTGCGGTTGATCTCCAGCCGGCGCGTACTCGGAAACAAGCTGAAACCCACCCATCGTCTCCTTCTCCTTCCTGTCGCTTGAGCGGCGAACCTTATATCCTATACATAATTATACTAGGGTTGGTTTCCTCTTTGCTTACGGGTTCTAGGCGGAAGGGTATGACGAAAGCTACTTTATCATGTCTGGAGCATTAGAGACAAACCGGCTTGCTTTTCCCGCCTTGATGTCGGCGACGAACTCGTTCCAAAGGGTGTCCACATCTTTGCCGGTCAATTTTTGAAAGAGAGAGATGTCGAATTTCCCCTCACGAAGCGCTTGGTTCAGTTGTTGCACGAGGTGTTTGTTGTAGCGTGCCGAAGCCCACGCGAGAAAGGCTGCCGTGGTGCGGTATGCGTCGTGATAGGTAGCTTTTTGAAGGTCAATATAGGGCCTGGGCGCTTTCGGCTCATAGAAGAAGAAACGCACGTAGTCGGCGATCCCTTCCACAAGCCAACCGGCGTTGGAGGGTGGGTAGGATTGCACGACGTGAGTTAGCTCATGAATCACCATCCCAAGGTCGTCCGGGTGGTGGCGCACATAGTCGGCAGAGATAGTGATGACGTTACCGGATGTGTAGGCCACGCCGTTCATTATATGCAGCCGCAGGGTAACATGGTCGGGCGGTGTGAAACCGGGGCTTGCCAGTAGTTTGGTGATTTTGGGATACCACGCTTCACATAGGTCTTTTGCCTGCTGCAGCCAGGGGCCGAGATCAGGCGCTTCGGAGGCATCCACAGAGACATGAAGCGTAATTTTGTGGGCGCCGTGGGTTTCGGCGCTGCCCAAAGAGGCCTGTTGTGCTGTAGTCAAGAGAGGGGCGGAAAGAAGCCACAATCCGATCAAAACACCCAAGTATCGTCGCAAGTTTCTTTTTCTCCCTGAGTGAATATGTATTATCTTACCACGCCCGGAGAAAATATGGGTTAAAGCGGTCGAGAAGGTTATCCTTTCTACCCTTTATTTTTGGAGGCGCTTGCCCGGCCGTAAGCGCTCTGTTCGATGGACAAAGGGGCAACTATCCTGACCTTTCATTCGCCTTTTCCCTTGCCGGAGAGAAAGGGCAGTAGCTCGTTGTTCCTACTCTAAACGGAACGGACGATGGTAACCCGCCGGTCTACGCGCTCGATGGAATTGTGTTGTGTTTTGCCATCAGGCCAGCGAATATGTAGGGTAACCGGGCCGGAGTAGTCGCCGAGGCCAAAGTGGGCGATGGGTTCCCTGGCAGAGAGCACGCTTCCACTTGTGCGAATCTCGGCAATGCGGCGCAGAGAAGGAGCTTCCAGTGTCACCATCGCCCCTAGTGCGGCTCTGTTCATGCCGGGTTGGCTTAGCACCACTTCAAGCCAGTGATGGGCTTCGGAGACGTTTCTAAGCAGCACCGATCTCCCTTCGAGGTTACAGATCAACACGTCCTGGCGCCCATCGTGATCATAGTCTCCAATCGTCAAGCCACGTCCTACCAGGCGCAAGTTACCAACGCCACACTCCTGAGATATTTCGGTGAAGTAAGCGTTCTGATTATGAAATACTTGGACGGGTTGCGCGTAGGTTTGGGCTGCATCGAAGCTATGAACGTTGTCTCTCACATGGCCATTGGTGAGGATGAGATCGAGCCAACCGTCGTTATCGAAGTCTACGAAGGCGGTACCGAAATTGACATAGGGCATTGTCGGAGGCCCTATGCCACAGAGGCTGCTGACCACATGAAAAAGGCCATTTCCATCGTTATGGTAAAGCGAGGCAGGCTGGGCGAAGTAGGTGGTAACGATGAGATCGAGGCAGCCATCGTTATCGTAATCGGCCGAGTCGACGCCCATCCCTCCCTGTAGATTACCTTGGGCGTCGTAGGCCGTACCGGTGAGCACCCCTACATTTCGCCAGTGACCTTCCTGGTTGGTCCACAGGTCTCCCGGCATCATGTCGTTGGCGAGATAGAGGTCGGGATGAGGGCCATCGAGGAGGCGAGAGGCGAGGGCTCCCCACGTCTTGCCGGTATCTTTCCAGGGAATAGCACGGAATCGCCGTCCATCCACGTTCAAAAACAGGTGTCCAGATAGAGGTTGATATATCTCCGGGCCGCAAGCCGAATGCGCCCTGCCGACAGTACAGATTTGCGGGGTATCGCGGTTAAAAAGGACGTACTGTCCAATAAAGAGGTCTAGACGTCCGGAGCCGGTGAAGTCGGCAAAGGCAGCGCTCATACTCCAATCCAGCCCTTCGATTCCGCTCTCGGCGGTCACCTCACGAAAGCGTCCTTTTCCTTCGTTGTGGTAGAGCGCGTAGCAATGATAGCCGGAAAGAAAGACATCCGGCAGGCCGTCTCCATCGTAGTCGCCAACAGCACATCCCATCCAGTAACGGTGCGGATCAAGCCCGCTCTGCGCCGTAACATCCTCAAAAGTCCCGTCCCGCCGATTGCGATAGAGGGCGAGATTATAGGGGCCGACAAGCAGAATATCGGACCATCCATCGGCGTCATAATCTAGAAAGGCGCAGCCACCACCGGCCGTTTCTAAGATGGTTAACGGGCTACGTCCGCCATGTCCAAGGGAGAAGTGAATGCCGGCTTGTTCGGTGACTTCGGTGAGACGAATAGATGACCGGGAGGGATTTTGTGTGTTTTTGAAGGGCGCAATAGGGGTAGGGTCCTGCTGGGTGGAGGGTATAGGACGATGTATTCCACAGCCGGTTAGCAGACCTGAAAGCAGGAATAGACGACGTGAGATGCGATGTCTCATAGCTAAGGACCCACGGATACTTGGGCGTTTTGTAGCTGCTGAAGTTGTTGAAGGTGAGCCGTGATCGTGGGATCGTTTGGCGCTAACTCATGGGCATTCTGAAGGCTTTCGATAGCCCCGGCAAGGTCGGGTAACTGGAGTTGCAGTTTAGCAAGTTGGACGTAGAGTTTGGGATTATTCGTATTGCTTCCCAACTCGATCTGAAGGGCTTCAATACGTCGGCGTAGGTCTTGACGTTTTTGGTAGAGAGCGAAAAGCTTTGCGGCATCTGCCGTACGCCCAATATGCTGGAAGGCCTGACCAAGAGCATAGTAGCCGGCATCATAGGAAGGATTAAGTTGGATAGCCTGTTCAAAGTCGTGTACGGCCTCTTGCCAATGCCCCTGTTGTTCCGCCAGCAGGCCCTCTTGGTAGGGCAAGAGAGGCGCTGTGGGGGCATGTTGCCGTATATAGTCCAGCGTCTGAGCTGCCAATGCGATATCGGAGGGGTTGCGCGGACTTTGGAGAAGGATAGTCAACAGGTTCGACTGGATAGGTAGGTTTTGAGGGGCAAGAAGGGCCGCCTGGCGGGCTTCGGCAACGGCTCGGTCTATCTTACCCACCGCCGCATCCACACTGCTTGCCAAGGCGAGATAGTCGGGATTTTTAGGATCGAGTTGGAGGGCGTGTTGTACGGCTTGCTCGGCGTTGGCGGATTGTTGCATTTGGAGGTAACAGATGCCCAGCTCGCGCCACGCCACCGAGTCTTTGGGGTCGAGCTTGACGGCTGTTTTGAACTCATCGGCGGCATGGAGATAGGAAGCTTTATGGGTATAGATGCGCCCTAAATCCACGTGGGCAAGCTCATAGTTTGGGAAACGACTCGTGACCGATTTAAGAAGCTCAAAAGCCTCTTTATAATGTTTTTTGGCGATGTATATCTCCGCTAAGGCCGTGGGTGGTTCCGGATCGTTTGGGTTAAGGAGGGTGGCCTGGATGAGAGCCGGCTCAGCGAGTTGCGCATCGCCGTCGCGGGCCAATCGAAGGCCAAGCTCTCTCCAGGCATAGCCATCTTTAGGATGGCTTTCGGTATACCAGTGAAGCTCTAAAAAGCCCATATGGCGGATATGGAATTTATGGCTCCACGGGCCAAACCACCAAGTAAGTCCGGCAGCAAGGATGCTTAGCATAATCGCGATCAAAACTGCTTGCCAAACATTGATAGGCCAGAGATGGGGCCATTTTTTTTGTTGTGTAGAGGGCACCACTTTTGTTGGTGTGTCTATCTGGGTTCGCATCTCTATCTTGGCTCCAACCTGGTAAACCTCTCGATTTTTCCTGGCTGACGGATAGGGAGCATCATAGCTTACCTTGTTTGACGGCTATATCTAAAGAATCCAGAGCATTTTGTCGGCATAACAACAGTTGTTGCAAAGCCTCTTCATCATGTGGATGCCGTTGTAACACCTGTTGATAAACCTCTGCCGCTGCTGCATAATTTCCATGTTGTTGGAGAGCGCGCGCTAGCTGGAGTTCTAGGCCGATATCTTGTGGGTTCTGTGCGACGCGCTTTTGTAGGATCAGAATTTGAGGCGTGAAGCCCTCTTGATAGGCGATTTCATCGGAGATTTGGTGTGCGAGTGTCTGCTTGTGTTGCGTCTGGTAAATAGTCTCTTTAAGCTGTAGCAAAGCGATATCACCAGGATGTAGGGACAAGCCCTTGTTTACTAGTTTGAGTGCATGCGTGAGGTCATGGCACTGAAACAAGATCACGGCGCCCGCATAATATCGCATGGGCGCCCAAACCTCCTGTTGCGCTTCTTTGGCGGCTGCTAGGTAGTCTTGTGGCGTCTTAGCTTGAGAAACTTTGATAAGTGCAAGGTAGGCATGTATTCTAGAAGGAGGTTCTTCGTTCCCGATCTGAATACGAGTATGGAAGTATTCGGCAGCTTCTTGCAGTTTACCAAGGTGTCGTGCGATTCGATAGACGTAGGGGTAGAGATCGTCATAGGTGGGATTAACTTTCAGTATAGGTGTTATCCACTGCCATGCTTCTAACCACTGCGCACGTGCGATGAGACAGGAAATGTAGCTGATCGTGTCCACAGAGGCTTTTGGGTTAATGGCAAGTCCTTGCTGAATATGGTGCAATCCGTCGGTATAGAGGCCAGCTCTTGCCTCGATCTGCCCGATTGCGATGAGGGCGTCGGCATTATGGGGGTCGAAAGAGAGGACTCTTTGATAGGCATCGAAGGCTTTATGCAGATGATTACAATTTGCAGCACACCGTGCATAGCCAATCCAATCCTCAATGGAGTGTGGATGATAGGTTAGGAGGCGAGCCATGCGAGCTTCTGCTTCGGTCGTACGACCTTCGCCGATAAGTCTGTAACAAAGTGCCCGAACGGTATCTTCATTCCAAGGTTGGTCGTTAGCAACTGTTTCTAACTCTGCGATGGAAGCCTTTTGCACCCATTCTGCATGCGCAGAGATATTTTCGATATGAATAAAGTAAATAATGCCAGTAGCAAGCAGGCATAGTGTTATGATGCGGACAATTTGCAGCGGAGTAAGTGAATGCAGCTTTGAACGGATATTGACTCGTGACATATTCTTATCGTGATTGGAATTTGAATTTAAGTTTCAACAATTGTAATATCTCTGTTAATACGTAGC
This sequence comes from Chthonomonas sp., assembly GCF_035294505.1. Lineage (NCBI taxonomy): Bacteria > Bacillati > Armatimonadota > Chthonomonadia > Chthonomonadales > Chthonomonadaceae > Chthonomonas > Chthonomonas sp. The sequence goes on from NZ_DATGKU010000078.1 coordinate 38,103, forward strand.
GGAGTGACGATGCTTTGTTTCCCGCTAGGCCAGTGTACCTCGATTTTCTCGACGCTTTTGGCGGTACCAAGCCCGAAGTGAAGGCGAACATCACTCGCCGAAAGATAACTTCCACCTGTCGTGCACTCTTTGACCCACCTTTTTCCTTCGGCATAGACGGTTACACGCGCGCCGATGCCCATCCGATTGCTTTGTCGTCCCTCTAGAGTAATACGAATCCAGTTGCCGGGATTTGGAAACTGATTAATTAACAGTCTAGCCTTGCCCTCTAAGTCCACAGTGACGATATCCATACGCCCATCGTTGTTAAGGTCTCCTATAGCAAGGCCACGTCCCACCATTGGAGTTGTGAAACCCATACCGCCCTTAGCAGTTATATCTGCAAAAAGCTGCCCGTTTTGATTATGAAAAAGCAGCATCGGCTGACGATAGTGTTCCTGAGTATCTACAAGGTCTTCATTGTCATGAATATGACCGTTGGCAATAGCGAGGTCTAGCCAGCCGTCGTTATCAATATCGAGGAATTTGCATCCAAACCCAACGAGTGGACGGGTAATCGTTGCGATACCTAGGGGAATACTCATATCCATAAATATTCCTGATTTTGAGGCCTGATAGAGAACGTCGGGTTCATTTTCGAAAGTAGCAACAAAGAGGTCTAGTAATCCATCATTATCATAGTCTCCGAAATCTACTCCCATACCACCTTGCATTTGGCCTGCTCCATTAAGCGCGACTCCTCTAAGTAGGCCTTCATTGTGAAAGGCTTTTCCCTTATTGTTGATGAACAGGTCACCCGGCATCTCGTCATTAGCCAGATAGATATCAGGCCAACCATCGCCGTTTACATCTGCTACTGCCACACCCAGCGTTTTGCCGTGTGCGGCGGTAAGCCCTGCCTCCTGAGTGATCTCCTCAAACCTTTGTCCTTTGATGTTGCGATAGAGGCTGCCTATCTGCGGGTCATAAAAGATGGGGCCACAAGAGGATTTGTATTGTCCGTAGTTACATAGCTGGATCGTATGAGAGTTAAAAACCACATATCTGGCGACATAAAGATCGAGGTATCCATCTCGATCAAAATCGGCAAATATCGCACTTGAATGCCAAGACGTTGGTGATGGAGAATAAAGTCCAACATCTTTGGATACATCTTCAAACCGCCCCTGGCCTAAATTACGAAAAAGGCGCAGAACGCCGTAACCTGTTAGTAGGACATCAGGGCGGCCATCGTTGTCGAAATCGCCCACAGCACAACCCATGTACAAACCGGGTTGTTCTAAGCCAGACCCCCTCGTTACATCTGTGAACGTGCCGTTGCCGTTGTTATGAAACAGGCTACAGTGTGCCGTTTGCGTGCCGGTTTGTCCAATCAGAAGAATATCTGCGTATCCGTCCCCATCGTAATCGAAGATAGCACAACCGGTGCCCATCGTTTCGAGGATCGTAAGCGGAGAGCGACCTCCATGCCCAAGCTGGAAGTTTATACCAGAGGACAGGGCACGGTCTTCAAAATAGCTTGGATCTGGAGATAATAAAGGATTTACCTGCGATAGGTGAGAACGAGTTGAGCGACAACCAGATAGCATACTCACACTCGTTCCAACGATAAGACGCATTGCGTCACGGCGGCTAAGAATGTATTTCATCGTTCTGATGGAGCGTAGAAGAATGGAACTTCCGAATATGCGATTGTTTATTTAGAAGCCTAGAACAGGTAATAATTTCGTTCAATATGGAGGGTTGAAGATTTTTCACGAGAGATGCATAGACTCGATACTCAAAAAGAGCATCATCATAATCACCGTACTTTCGATAGGTACGCGCCAATCGCAGCCGTAAGTCGGGGTCTTGCGGTTGGGCGACAATTCTTTTGAGCAGGTAGTTAATATCTCGTTCTGCTTTTTGAAGCGCTTGAGCACCGCTGATCAGCTTTTGGCCCTGTTGTACTTGTCCCATACGTACGAGACATAACCCTAAATGATAGAGTGCCTGATCGTCTGAGGGGGCGAGATGAAAAGCTTTGCGGTAGTTTGCACTAGCAATTTCATACTGCCCATGCCGCTCATAAAGTTGGCCTAGTTGAAAGTAGGCGGAATTGAAATTCGGATTCCGTGTAAGTGCCAGAAGAAAGCATTTCTCTGCTAGCCCACGCAGTGCTGGAGTATCTCCCTCATTCGCGTAGACATACCCTAGCAGATAGTAACTCCAAGAGTCAAGAGGATCGCAGTGAATGGCCGCTTTGAGCTGTTTTTCGGCATCTGCAAAACGCGCATAATGAATAGACAATTGGGCAAGGTCTTGCCAGTATTGCGATTTTGTTGGATCGAGTTTTACGGCCTGCTGCATGGCGGTAAGGGCTTTGTCCGGCTCATGCGCATCCCCATAGGCTCGGCCTAACAGATACCAGTAGGTGGCATTGCGGGGTTTAAGCTGGACGAGTTTTTTCAGAGGGGTTTCAGAATGTGCGACGAGACCCAATGCATAGTCGGCCTGTGCCAAGGCCAGAAAGGGGGCTGTGTTGTTCGGCTGAAGTGCACAAGCCTTCTGAAAGTTGGTTTGTGCCGCTGCATAGTCACCCTCGTGCATCTGGATATCGCCGAGGTACATATAAGCCCGATACATAGTTGGATCGAGCTTTATTGTGCGCTGAAAGGCATACTTAGCATCAGGGATATCCCTATTTTTTAGTAATGAAATACCGTAGTACAAAAAGGCAAGAGGATCTTGCGGTCTATCGTGAACTAGGTAGGCGAGGTCTTCAGCGGAGAAACGTTTCAGCTCTCTTTCTTCAGCCCAACGACTGTGACGAATAAGAAGCCCACCGATTACTAAAATCGCACCACAACTTATTAGGAACAAAAATCTTCGAGACATTACCACTAACTCACTCCACTAAAAACAAATATAATATTGTCAAGATTGTCAGGTTATCGAGTATTAGACTCGATAACCTGACAGAAGAGAGTGAGCTAATTAAGGATTATCCCAGTTCTGACACCAGTGACTATTCGGCGGTTGATGCTGCATAGGGTCGGCAACCTTCCACCAAGGATAGGTCTGCTCGAACCATTTGTAGCAGCTTCCTCCAGAGCCACTTGTTTGGGAACCGAATATAAGGTTGCCCTGTGCTACACTCAAGCTAGAGGGATCTTGCGGACTTACCGGGAGGGATTTCACGTGCCCATCAGCATAGCAGATGTTCGCACGCCCTTGATGGCGAGGAAGTCCCCAAGTGAAGCCTTGCCAGCTCAACCAGCCATCAACAAGTGAGGCACGGTTACCCCAGATGGTGTCTTCGATGTTCCACACGGTATGGCGACGTCCCATCCAGTCTGTACCACCGCATGCATCGTGCGTAACATTATTACAGTTCCAGTCGGAATGTCCGTCGAGTACCATCCAGCAGTCGGCAGGGGCGTTCACCGCTGCTTCGGATAAGGGCTGGCGATTAACTCCAAGGTTATTGTTGTAGAGGTAGCTTACTGGATTGCGATTCCACTGCCAAGATGTTGGGTCATTTGGGTCCTCCAACGAATCCGTTGAATCCGGGCAGCGGAATATTCCTCTGTTCTTAATATAGGGGGCCGTGGAGTTTTGCCAATCCCAAGTACCGTCAGAAGCCCCATTGGTCGGATCGGCCGGACGCCAACCACCGAATGGATAGTGCTCGTCGTAGTCGGTGGTGTACATCTTAAAGGCGAGCCCTAGCTGTTTGAGATTACTAGCGCAGGAGATAGCGCGTGCCTTCTCTCTTGCCTGAGCGAAAACGGGGAAGAGTATCGCCGCGAGAATCGCGATAATGGCGATAACTACGAGAAGTTCGATCAGAGTAAACCCATTGTTCGATTTTGATTTTGTTTGTTGCATAGTGCAGCTCCTTTCATATAGCAGTTTTTATTTTCTGACAGTTTTCGTTACCTTGAACAATTATCAAGATAACTAGTTGGACAGTAAGTAAGATGCACAACGGTATGCCACTTACTGCTTGCCTCCAGTAGGCATATTGGCATAAGGCGAGCCACCCCCGGAACCGGCGCTAGAGTTATATGGAGGCGGGGTTTTTACATTTGCGGGAGCATTTGCATAAGGATTGCTTCCTGCACGTGCTGCCGGCCCTCGCAAGTAACGCCAGCCGAGAAAGGCCAAAATCAGCACAAGCACCACGATAGCGGCAACGATCATGGCCGGACTTGCTTCTTTGTTCACATCACTCCTCCCGATGAGTATATTTTCTCTACGAACTTCTCCATCCGCGGTTTGAGCAAAATCGGCTAAGCCCACTTCCTGCAGAGCACAATATCAATTGTGCTCTGAATACGAGAAGCATAGCCATTCGCCTACAGTTTCATTATATCACACTCTGCTCGAATTCGCAAATAATACTACGCCAGAAAAAGACAGAAATCCTTCTTTGTGAGGACAGCCAGAGCATCTTAAAATTTTCTGCATCTCGTTCTCAGCCGTCCCTTGTTTTTAGAATAGCACACAAGACACCGCGATGATCCCCTTCTCGGATGTCTGTAAGAAGAAAAAAGAGTACAATATTCTCGTGCTCTCATTGCATAAGGAAGACAAGAAGGAAATACAATCTGCCGATGCCTACACATATTCGGCCCGACCGTGAGACGTTTCACACGTTGGCGCAGAAAGGAAATCTGATACCCGTCTATCGGGAGATACTTGCCGATAGACTTACCCCTGTTTCTGCTTTTGAACGTCTTGTTGCCGAACTAGGAGAGGAGGGGGAAAACCCGCGCGCTTTTTTGTTGGAGAGCGTTGAGGGAGGGGAGCGCTTGGCTCGCTACTCCTACCTAGGGGTGAACCCCGGTCTTGTGTTGCGCACGAAGAACCGCCAGGTGATACTGCTTGAAGAGGGCCACGAGCACCATTTCCTGCTCGAAGAAGGGCAGGACCCGCTTCACGTTCTTCAAGACCTGATGGGGCGCTATCGGTTTGTTGCGACGTCCGATCTCCCGCGATTCTGTGGGGGCGCCGTTGGTTTTTTTAGCTATGACCTCGTTCGCTTTTTTGAGAAGCTGCCCGATACGAACCCCGATGAGCTTCAAGTAGATGATGCCTGCTTCCTGTTTACCGATACCCTCGTAATCTTCGACCATGTGCGGCACCGGATCCTCGTGCTCTGTAACGCTCACGTGGACGACGACCCCGATACAGCCTATGATGCCGCTATCGCGAAGATCGATTCTTTGGTGGCACGTCTGCAGGCGCCTTATACGCCTCCGCCGCCGCGTGCCTCCCATCAAAAGGTGGTGGTTGAGCCTTGTACTCCGCGGGAGGAGTTCGAGGCGGCCGTAGAGCGATGCCGGCAGTATATTCTGGCCGGGGATGCGTTTCAGATCGTGCTCTCGCAACGGTTTAAGGTTCCTTTCTCCGCCCGACCGTTCGATCTCTACCGGGCGCTTCGCTCCATTAACCCCTCACCCTATATGTGCTATTTCGACCTTGGCAAACGCAAACTGATCGGGGCCTCGCCGGAGATTTTGGTGAATGTGCATGGCGACACCGTGTGTGTTCGCCCGATTGCGGGCACCCGCCCTCGCGGCAAAACCCCCGAAGAGGATGCCCGATTGGAGGCGGAGCTGCTGGCGGATGAGAAAGAGCGGGCGGAGCATATCATGTTGGTCGATCTGGGGCGCAACGATATCGGCCGAGTCTGCGTTTTCGGAAGTGTGCGGGTGGATGAGTTGATGGTGATCGAGCGCTACTCGCATGTGATGCATATTGTGAGCAATGTGGTTGGCAAGCTAGCTCCCGGCAAGAGCGTATACGATGTACTGCGTGCCTGTTTTCCGGCCGGGACGGTCTCCGGTGCTCCCAAAGTGCGGGCGATGGAGATCATAGATGAACAGGAGTGGACACGTCGGGGGTTCTACGCCGGCGCTTTGGGCTACTTTAGCTACAGCGGCGATATGGATATGGCCATTACGATTCGCACCATGTTAACCGATGGGCAGGTGGCCTATATTCAGTCGGGCGGGGGGCTGGTTGCCGATTCGGTGCCCGCATCCGAGTATCAGGAGAGCGTAAATAAAGCGAAAGCACTGGTAGCCGCTATCGAGATGGCCGAGGATGGCCTCGAATAGGTGGCTTCTTTAGATCACGTTGTGACGGCTTCCCATATCAAAAATCGCGATATAGATAGGAAGCCTATAGAGCGACAGTCTTTATAAATCGGTCGGTCTCTGCAGCCCAACCCCACCCCTCAGAGCCGGTAGGGGCTGAAACACAAGATTTCTCGCCTTCGGCCCGAAATGACAGCTGTTTATCTCTACAGCCCCTCCCCGACCCTCAAGGCCGACAAGGAGTCCCCAGAAAATCGCAAGATTTTCTGGGGCAGGGCGCCCTTCCCCTCCCCCTACAGGGGGAGGGAGGGCAAGCTTCCCCCCGCGTGCTGGGGGATGAGAGGGGGGCTTTGGCGTCGCCATTCTACAGCCCCCCGCCCCTCTAGGCCGACGCCCTTCCCCTCAAAGCCCCCACCCCCCCGCCCCTCCCCCTATCAGGGAGAAGGGCACCTCGCGGTGGGCGTCCTCGCGGACGGCGCCTTTGCGGCCTGTGTCGTTCCCTTCATCGCCTATCTCCCTGGCCGCTGCATCGCCGTGCGCTAGCACCTCCCGAATCGGGGGAAAGGAAGGGATAGGGGGCGAGCGAGGTAGGCTTGCTCCACGAATTGGCTCTAGAACCTTGAGGTTGACAGTCTCTGCAGCCTCACCCCTCGCCCTCGGAACTGCTGGGAAGTGAAACGCAAGATTTCTCGCCTTCGGCTCGAAATGACAGGTGTGGTATCGGCTCGAAATGACAGGTGTCTATCTCGTCTTTGGCTCGAAAGGACAGGCGTAGCGCCGGCTCTTCAAGCCCCTCCCCAACCCTCCCCCTATAGGGGGAGGGGAGACCAGCAAGTTCATTGGCGGTTTGCTATGATAACCTTCTCAGCAGTAACTAGCCACAACCGCCCCCTTTCTCCCGAATCGGGGGAAAGGAAGGGATAGGGGGCGAGCAAAGTCGGCTTGCTCGGTGAACTGCCTCTAGAGCCGTGAAGCCGGCAGTCTCTGCGGTCTCACCCCAACCCTCTCCCCATTGGGGAGAGGAGCACCTTCCGAATAGGAGGCGAACAAGGCAGGCTTGCTTAGCTAACTGGCTCTAGAACCGACAGGGACGCATCCCCTTCAGATATGGGGAGCGCCGACTCCATCTCATGATGGGCGGGTGACCCCAATAATGAACCGATGTTCGGTATAATTACGGTCGAGTATCTTCCCGATGGGTAAAAGGAGTAACGCGGTTGAAAAGAGAAGGCTTCACATTAATCGAGCTACTTGTCGTAATAGCCATAATCGCTATTTTGGCGGCTATTTTGTTTCCTGTGTTTGCTAAGGCGCGTGAGAGCGCCCGCCAAACGGCCTGCCTTTCCAACGAGAAGCAGATCGCGATGGCGGCGCATATGTATATGGACGATTGGGATGGCGCCCTTTTTCATCATCACGAGGAGTGGGTGCTAGATGATGGCACCCAGGTGCCTAATCTGCCGCCGACGGTGGACGGATGTATCGGAGGCGGGCAGGGAAACAGTAATGCTGAAAAACCTTGGATGATCTTCTTTCAACCCTACATGAAGGGACGGCTTATCGGTTTTTGCCCCTCCGATCCGGAGCCACGATCTCAAATTTTGGCGACGAACCTGCAGGATTACAACGGCGGTATCACCGTTTTGGGCACCGAATGCCAGGCCGCACCGAACGGGGAGCAGTGCCAAGCGGAGATCCACCACTGGTGTATGTGGAGCTACCTTCTGAACTCCATCTTCACGCATAAATCGTGCCGATATGCAATGGAAGGCGTTCTCCCCGGCTTCGCCACAGAGGCCGTGATAGATGCCCTGCCCAACCCGAACATCATTATGTTCTCCGAACGCAACTCCACGGCGCTTGATGCCCCGGACAATCCCGACTACGGCTATGTGCCTCAAGACGATTACGATACGTGGGTAGGAGAGGCCGCGTTGGTGCGATGGGGCAGCGGAAAGTACGGCGATCAGGGCTGGATTAAGTATGACCGCCATAATGGAGGTTCCAACTATATCTACTTCGACGGTCATGTGAAATGGATGCGGTGGGGACGCGCCCGAGTGGACGAGTATCCCGATCACATTGTACGCAACCCGCTGCCTAACCCACCGCCGTAGGGCCAAAACCCGCTTAAAGTTTTTCCTCGTTGCGGTTTTGCTCGCCGCTTTCGGTGTCAAAAACAACCCTGCGCAGCAACAAGGTTTCATCGAGAGGACGCCGAACCGAGTCGTAAGCAGGTCTCAGCATCTCCTCTGTGGGAAGAGATGGCGCCGTGCTCGCCCTTAGAAGGGAGCGTTCCACCTCTTCCTGCTTCGCACACTCTTCAATGTGTAGGAGAACGCGATGAGCTTGTGCCCGTATCTCACGGGGAACCCATTCTTGGAACCCCCCATGTTGTACGAAGCGCTTCAAATAGGGTAGAGCGTCTGTATCCCCGACCTGGGCTATCTTATCCAGCACGGCGTGCGCATACTGCGGGCCGAGTCGGGAGAGATGCAGAGAGGCCTCTTGAGAGGTCACCGGCTCTCCTAGCAGATTCCAGTAGAGCGTTGCCCGATTGCGCTTGGAAAGCTGCTGAAACCTTGCCGGAGGGAGTTGCGGCAGCAGTTTACCGATGGCTAAGTAGGCAAGACCCATATGGCGCGGCTCGATCACGGCATCGGTCTGTAGAGAGTAGACGGTGTAGGTAGGGGCGAAGAGCATATTATCGAAATAGGGAGACGGGAGCTGTTGAATCCACTGATCTACGGCCTCCGGTACCGGCAGACCAAAGCGGAAGTCGAATGAAGTAAGCAGGCGCTCCAAGCGCTCTTTCGCCTCTTCCCATAGAATGTCCAACGGCCAAAGCGCGTCGGAGGCGACGAGGTCGGCCAAGGCGCTCACCACACGGGGGCTGGCGGGCACGGGAAGTCTCTGAAGAATCAGGTGCACCATCTCGAATTCGCCTTCAGCAACCAACGGCAAGAGATGGCTGCACAGCTGTTCCCAGTCGGCCGAAGTCAGTGCGGCCAACTCTTTCGAGGTATCTGCAAAAAAGCGCTTCAAGGTTTGGATGAGTAGGTGGTTGAGCTTGGGGTGATTGGAATCGAGAGAATGGATGAGAGGGGGAAGTAACGTTTCGTCGTTGATGTGGGCGAGTTGTTGGGTAAGCTCTCTTTGGGTAAAACGGCGGTTTTTATGGGCTAGCAGTTCGAGGCCAAGCAGTAGCCCAAAGGCAATAACCGGTAGAACGAGTGGGGCTAATGCAGTGCCGATGTCCTGCCCCGCACCCGGCTGCTCTTGAAGGATAGCAGAGAACGGTAGAAGTAAAAAGAGAGCGCAAAAATAACCCAGCCAACGCAAACGCGCGCGCTTCGCTTCGGTCTTCCAAGCTTTGATCCGCTGAAGAAGTTGCGTTTTTGCTTCAGGCTCCGAGTTCTGAACTGCTGACCGCTTTCTAGTCGCCATCTCTTGCCTCGATCTTATGCCATCATACTTCTCAGCGAACCGTTCGGATTCCTGCTTTTTTATGCAAGAGACACGGAGAGAGAGTATACTATTTGCGGAGCTTGTGTATGTCGTCTTATTTCGTCAGGAGTCGTGAATGTCGTTAGAGATTCACCCGTTATTGGCACAACGTCGCAGCCCCCGCGCCATAGACCCCAATCGGCCAGTTCCCCGCGAGGTGACGCACAGACTGCTAGAGGCGGCGCGTTGGGCGCCCTCATCCGGCAACTCGCAGCCATGGCGCTTTGTGGTGATTGATGCGCCGGAGGCGCTGGCACGCGCGCGTGAGGCGCTCCATCCCGGCAATCAGCGATGGGCAAACCGCGCTCCGCTGCTGCTGTTGATCTGTGCCAATCCCCAAGAGGATGGGGATATTAACGGGCAGCCGCTTTACCTTTTTGACTGTGGGTTGGCGGCAGAGAACCTTTTGCTACAGGGAACGGCCGAAGGACTGGTCGTTCATCCGATGGCCGGGTGGGACGAGGTTGCCATGCGGGCTGCCATGAACGTGCCCGAACCCTATCGGATTGTTGTGGTCATCGCGGTTGGATACCCTGGACGCCTCGAGGATTTACCGGAAGACTTGCAGAAACGAGAGACGGCTCCGCGTGCGCGCAAACCGCTGGTAGAGCTAACACACTATAACGGATGGTGAGGATTTAACAATGGAAGAGGTGCGTATCACGATCAAGCCCGATTCCCCAATCGGCACCATATCTCCGCGTCTATATGGGCATTTTGCCGAGCATCTAGGGCGCTGCTGCTATG
>NZ_DATGKU010000079.1:0-11773 GCF_035294505.1 Chthonomonas sp.
ACCGCGGCTTTCGCCATTCAAGCGATCGGAGAGCGCATTAAATCGGAAGGCCTCCACGTCCGGGCCGTTGCCACCTCCTCACGCTCACGCGAAATGGCCGCCGAATGGGGTATCCCGCTTATAGACCTCTGCGAAGTGGAGGCCTTAGACCTCACCATAGATGGAGCCGATCAGGTTGGGCCGAACCTCTCTCTCATTAAAGGAGGCGGGGGCGCGCTCCTTCGAGAGAAGATCGTGGCGCAGGCAAGCCGAGAACTCATCATCATCTGCGATGAGACGAAACGCCATACGCCCTTCGGGCAGCACCCCCTCCCTGTGGCCGTCGTTCCCTTTGGCCATACCCTCACGCGGCGTCGCCTCGAGCGGTTCTGCCAGAAAGTGCTGCTTCGCCCCAAAGCGCCCGATAGTCCCGAACCTTATCTTACCGACGACGGCCTCTATATCTACGATATGCACATGGAGGCGATTGCCGACCCCCCCCAGTTGGAACAAAGGCTTAAGCAGATCGTAGGAGTAGTAGAGGTAGGTCTGTTCAACGGGCTGGCTTCTCGCGTGCTATTCGGCTTCCACGATGGGCACGTAGAAGAGCTGCTTCCCGATCATCCCGTCCACCTCTAATCTACTGCCTGAGGTAGCCGCATGCAACCAGAGCCTTCTTTTGATATCGTTATCACCGGTGGTCTGCTTTTCGAGGGAACCGGCGCCGCCCCTTTCCAAGCAGATATCGGCATTGTGGGCGAGCGTATTGCGGCCATTGGCGACCTCTCACAAGCAAAGGCGCGACGTACCATCGTCGCCAAAAATTTGCATGTGGCGCCCGGTTTTATAGATATCCACACCCATTCCGACATCTCGGCCCCTTTCAATCCGTGGCAGTCCAGCGCCATCGCCATGGGGGTAACCTCTCAAGTTGTCGGCAACTGCGGCATCTCGCTTGGCCTCGCGCTTCATGACCCTCTCTTTGCCTTCGAACAGCGCTGGCTCGCCGCCTACGGCAAACATATTGAATGGAGCAACCTCAACGAATTTCTCCGCTATTTAGAAGAGAACGGCATCGGCACGAACTTTCTTCCCCTAGTCGGACATGGCACCCTTCGCAAACGTGTGATGGGTATGGCCGATAGGCTTCCCACGGACGAGGAGTTGAGCGCCATGTGCTGTCTCCTCGAAGAATCGTTGGTAGCCGGTGCTTGGGGCCTCTCCTCCGGTTTAGAGTACCTTCCTTCCGGCTATGCCGATGTGAACGAACTGGCCGCCCTTTGTAGTCTCGTGCGCAAATACAACGGCATCTATGCTACTCACCTCCGCAATGAGGGCGACACCCTCGTCGAATCGGTGCAGGAGGCTCTAGAGGTTGCTGCCAAAGCGCAGGTTCCCCTACAACTCTCTCATCACAAGGCAGAGGGAATAAAAAACTGGGGCAAAACCAAGATCACCTTGGCCATGGTAGATAGAGCGCGTGCGGAAGGCCTCGATGTCCAACTCGACCAGTATCCCTATCCCGCTTTCATGACCTCTTTGGTGGTGCAAACGCTGCCACGTTGGGCCCAACAGGGCACCAATGAGGAGATGGCCGGCCGCCTTAAAAACCCGCAATTTCGCTGCCAAATCGTTCACGAAATTCTTGCCGCCCATCCGGAATGGAACGATCTAGAGCCTTGGCAAAATATCCGACTCGGGGTCTGCCGTGGCAAACCGGAGCTGCAGGGCCGCTCTATCGCAGAGTTAGCCCAAGAGACCCAAAAACACCCTGTCGAGTACGTCCTCGATCTGATCGTTGAGACGGAGGGCTTTGTAAGCGCCATCAACTTCTCAATCGGCGAAGAGGATATCGTGCGCGTAATGCAACACCCCTATACTGCCATCGGCTCCGATGCCGTGGCCTCTCAGGTAAACGAGCGCTCCCTACAAGACCAGATTCATCCTCGCGTCTACGGCACGTTTCCTCGAGTGCTAGGGCGCTACGTCCGCCAACAACAGGTGCTCTCCGAAGCGGAAGCCATCTACAAAATGACGGGCCTTCCGGCAACGCGAATGGGTCTTACCGATCGAGGATTTCTGCGAGTAGGCTGCTATGCGGATATCACCCTATACGATCCGCAAAGGGTGATAGATACGGCCACATTTGAACACCCCCATGCCTATCCCCTAGGTATTGAGTGGGTTCTGGTGAACGGCACCGTCGCCCTAGAAAACGGCCGGCTCACCAACGCTTTGGCCGGCAAAGTGCTCCGCGCCAATGCACGCTAACCTCGTTAGCGCCGCTCAATAATGCTTACGGGGTCTAACGAGGCCAAACGGAAGGCGATTGTGGCTAAAGCGAAGAGCGCAATGGTGATGGGCAGTGGCAGCGTGAACACAAAGGCGGTAGGGTCAAAAATATCGAGCAGTAGACCTTTGGGAGCGAGGAAGACCGCCCGAATGACCCAGAGTGTGCCGATCGTCAGCAGTCCGCCTAAAACCCAGCCGCATAAACAATAGAGGCAAACCTCCCCAAGCGCCCGTCTCAGCAAGAACCCTCGATGATAGCCTATCGCCGCCAACATCGCGATCTCCGGCAGGCGCTGCGAAAAATAGATGTTGGCCAGAAGCCCACAGACGAAAGCGATGGCAAATACGATAATGCCGATGGCTAGATTGAGAATAAGATAGAGATTAGAGAGAGCGCTCTCCGTTTCATGAACTAAATCGGCGAAGCGCCAAACCCGCACCTGGGTATGATCTACCACTCGCTCAATCGCCGCATCTAAAGCTCTTTGAGCCGCCGGCGAAGCGTTTGGGGCGAAGGCCAAATAGCCGACAAAACTGAACGGAGATGTTTTATCCACCTCCGATTTTGAAGTAATGCCCAGCCATACCGAGCCGTGCAGCAGCCCCACAAGGCGGATCGGCACGGGTGCGTAGTCATCCAAAGAGTTCGGGTTCGCCAACACACCGCCTAAAGGCACTTTCAGATTATGGGCGACATCGTCCGATATCGCCGCCTCAGGCTGCCCCTCCCTCGGCATGCGACCTGCTATCAACCGAACATGGCTCCGCTCCAAAAGCATCCGACGCCCGTCCGGACTAAGCCCAAAAATAGGAAAAGGCATTTTGCCGAAGATGGTTTTAATGAGCACCTGGTAAGAGTGTGCCGGATAAAGTGCACCGAGTTGGGGTAGTTTGCGGATGCGCTCTATTTGAGCCGAAGGGATGTCGAGGGCATTACGAGGCGTTAGCCCCGTTAAATAACGATTATATCCGTATAGCGTATAGATGGTCAACTGGATCGAGTCGACAATGGTAACCACACAGGCCACCAACATCACGGCCAGCATAATTACAAACACTAAAGGCGCTACTCTCGCCGGGTTACGGCGAAAGTAGACTAACGGGTGCAGCGGGCGTATCATTTTGTTAAATGGGACGTGTCATTCAGCAAAAGCAGCCGAGCAAACGGCTCTGGCTCTCGCGGTTCCTCCTCTATCAGGCTCAAAGAGGCGTTATCTACCCACACACGGGGCATAGACTCCATAGGCGCTTTTAACGCATTACAAAAGAGAACTCGCAGGCTGCTGCCATGCCCCACAACGGCCACCTGCCCGCCGGCAGGAAAAGCCGCGCGTATGGTTTGTAGAACCTGCAGCATGCGCTGCCAAACATGACTGAGCGGCTCGCTGTTGGGAGGGCGATTGTAAAAGGAATCGCGGTCGTAGGCCTCAAGAAGAGCCTTATCGCCACGGGCCACAATCTCGGCACGCGTTAGCCCCTCCCAATCCCCCAACATCGTCTCTCTCAGCAACGGTGTGGCCTGCACGGGCAAGTTGAAACGGCGTGCGATGGCCTCCGCTGTTACACGAGCACGCAGGAGATCGCTAGACCAAACGGCTTGCAGCGGTTGAGGAAGGGCCGCGAGACGAGCGGCTATGCACTCCGCCTGCCGATGTCCCTCTGCGTCCAGAGGGACATCGGTATGCCCTTGCATTCGCCCTTCCTCATTCCAGATGGTCTGACCGTGCCGAACGATGTAGAGGCGCAGGCGTCCTTCTGGCACTCCGGATAACCTCGTTCCTAAGGATGCGGTTTTGACGGGATGCCGGGGACACCGCCTGCTTGTGGAGCGGGCGGCTTAAACAGACGTGCACCTTTTGGCGGTACGAAGTGAAACACGGATTCGGGAATATTTGCCCCTATCTGCTGATCCAAAATCTCCGTATCGAGCCCAAGAACGGCGGCGTTTACCTGGTTAGGGTCTACAATGCGCATTAATCGGTAGCTGCCTTGCGACACGGTAAGCTCTAAAGGTTTCACTTTCGCCCGCATCTCTGCACTCACATCCGGCCGCAGCGCCAGACCTACCTGTATCACATAGGCGTTTTGCCCATGATACTGTAGCGTCTTCGTTATGCGGGCTGTCTTTAGGTCTATGCCCAACAGGAGGGGATCGATGCTGCGAATAAACACATAGGCCGGCGGCACATTAGGCCCTGCAGGCTCTTGCATATACACATTCTGCCCACCATCGTAAAGGGTCGTCAGCTTGCCATCGGAGCAGATAATGCGTACCACACCGTTTTTCTGGGGCATCGCGGGGCCACTGATGGTGGAATGCTCATAGAAGCGGTTGGGCAACGTTGCTTTTATCTCTCGAACCACTGTAAAAGTAACCACTTTTCGCTGGGCTGATAGGCTTTTTTGATAGGTTCGCGCCGTAATGGAAAGGCTATGCGCGTTTTTGTAGAGATCGAACATCTTCTGCAAAACGGCAGAAGGTTTCGGCGGCGCGGCCAAGCTGACAATCGGCAGGGCGATGCCCACCAGGCCGCAGGCAACACCGAGGCACTTCGGCATTCTCGGTTCCACGCAGGAACGCAAAACAGACAGGTTCATCTTTAAACGGTTTCTCCTAATGTTGCAAAAGCAGAGCTTAGTATACCAGCTTTTTTCAAACTATCGTTCCACCACGCTCACGCGCAGCTCATGGCTTCCATCCGCACAGGCCATTTCATAATAGTAGAAAAGCTCACTCCCTACCGGCAGAACATCTACATAACGCAGGGAGCCGCTGCCGTAGGGAGAGCGAAGAACAGGGCCGTGTGGAGAAAGCGAATGGTAATGCTGTAGATCGAATGTAATCGCCAAACCGGTCTGCTCCTCATAGTTGCCCTCCACAGAAGCGCTGCCATCGTAGAAGGCGAGAAAGCCTCCCTCCTCTAAGGGCAAAAGGGCCCCGAGTCGGCGACAATAGCCGTCCCATTGCCGGCCTTTCTCCAAATTTGCCGGGAGAAGCGTCGCATGCTGCGGCGATACATCTCCTAACCACTGAAACACGCGCCCATCTCCGCTCACAGCCGCTGCACTTCGCGACTCGGTAAAACCCGTGTTGTAGATATCCCCAGTGGCATGGCGCATGGCTTTTTGCTCTTCTGTGAGGTTCGGCAAGGGAACGGCATAGCTCAGTAACAGGTAGATCATCCGTCCTATGAGAAAGGCACAGGGGTCTTTAACCCCCTCACAGGCCACATCATCTGGGGAGAATAACACCGATACACGGCTCGCCTCAAAATTTTCAGGAGCATCGGCTTCGCTCCACCCCACGTACCAGCGGCCATCGGCAGCAGAGGCGTAGCTCAGATAAAGCAGCCAACGGCCATCCGGAGCTTGTATCAGCGAACCTCGCTCCACCGACAGCGCATCGAGAGAGTCCTTAGAAATCGCCCAGATATCCTCAAAAGTCACCCCATTACTGCTTGCGGCAATGCGACATTCCACCCCGCGCCCGAGTTCGGCGGGGCGGCGTACGCGGTAGACAAGGTAAAACGTGTCTGTTGCCGGGTCGAACGCTGCCGACGGCGCTCCCATCCACCAGCCCCTTCCTCGCTGCTGGGGCGAGCGCACCACCAGCCCCTCCCTTGGGTCGAAGAGGGGAACGGCTCCAAACTGCTTGCCTTTCCTTAATGACATGCCAACACTCCTCGATGTCTGTCTGCGAAACGATGGTGTTTGTGCCCTTTTTGCGGCAATTACACTTTTTAGACCGTCACCTTCAAAACTCCGATATTCTGCCGTAAAGGCGCAAACGGTCTCCTATCTTCCATCCGGCCAAAAGCGTAGGCAGGAGAAAGTTACCGGCAATGAGAAGCGTTAGAGAGCTAGCCCCGCCAGATGGATTGCTGGGACGATAGATCAGCCAAAATAGAGCCGACAACAGAAAAGCACATCCGTAGACCATCAGCAGCGACCGAGAGAAACGACGTCGGAATCGAACCCATTGCCATATCGCCCCCAGCAGGTACACTGCAAACGATAGCCCGACCCAAAAAAGGGCCAAGAAAGCCAGCAGGGCCGCTACCTGCACCTTTCTATGACGGCTCACATAAATCTGAGCGCACTGCGATAGGGGGTGCAACCGTCCATACAGCGACAGGAGCAGTCCGGAGAGAAAGCCTCCGAATATCAGAGCAACAATAAGATTGAATGAGATGTCGGCAACAAGCCGATCTCCGGGAAAGAGATAGAGCAGGGCAAAGACGCATGCGAGAACAAAAGCGGCCCCAACAGCAACAACAGCCAAAAACACCTCGCGTTCCATGCCCTCCAGGGCTTCCCATAAAGAGACTCTGTGCGATTGCGAGAGGGTTACCCGTGGCCTTGAGCTGTGAGAGCGCTCCTTGATGGTGAGGCGTTCGAGCTTAGCCTGTGCCTGGTGGTTGTTGGGGTTAAACTGCACGGCGTAGGAGTAGGCGGCTATAGCGTTCTCCTTGTCGCCGCGCCGTGCCAGCAGATCACCAAGCAACTCATGGGCGGGCGAGAGGGTAACGTTCAGCGCGATGGCCTGTCGGCAAAGACGCTCCGCATCCGCATAGCGCCGCGTGTAGAACGCCATCTGGGCTTCATGCAAAAACTTCTCCGCCCTGGCCGAGCGGCCGGTTGTGGTTGTTTGTGATGCGAAAGGTGCCTGGCGCGGGCGTGAGGATGTCTCTTCCTGTACCACGCGCCCAAAGCCGTTGAAATCCACTTTCGGCCGCGTCGGAGATGCAGAGGGTTTCTGCGTCGAAGTCGTGCGAGGTTTGGCGGAAGGGGCAGAGGGTTGTTGCAGACGTGTGGCCAGGAATAGGCGCTCCGTATCGTAACGAGAGCGCCTTTCCGGATCGCTCAGCACGTCATAGGCCTCGTTGATCTCGGTGATCTTTCGGGCCGCCTCCGGGGTTGGATTTACGTCGGGGTGATAACGCAGGGCCAACTCACGGTAGCGCCGTTTTATCTCCTTGAGATCGGCCGAAGGGGCTACACCTAAAATGGCGTAATAGTCTTTAGATGGACTCTCCATGCTTCTCCACTTGCATTAGCCTCCCGCCGAGGTAACGCTGGCAGCGTACCCACTGTAGAATCGGACAATGAACATGGCCACCACGATCGCCACAAATAGAAACACGATAACGCCTACAGCAATGGCCCATTGTCTTGCTTTAACCTGCCCCTCTTGCTCGTAATAATCGGCGGTTTTCTGCAGAATCTCCTCCAAATTCCCACTCGCCTCACCGGTTCGGATCATGTTCAAAGCAACCGGGTCGAGAAACCCCGAACGATGCAAAGCATCGGAGACCGCACCGCCCCACTGGGCTTGGTTCATGGCCTGCAAGGCAGCGTTTCTTAACAGAACGTTTCCGCTAGCCTCTCCGGCAATGCGCACCGTCTCCGACATAGGAAAACCGGCATGGTAGAGTGCCGCATAGGTTCGGAGAAACTTCGCCGTCGCGAAGGTCTTCACCAGTTTGCCAAGCCCCGGCAAGCTCGTTTTCACGGTGTCGTACGTCTCCCGAACCCCCTTCATGTTGAACAGGAAAAGCCGAAAGATCACCACCAACGCCAAGAAGGGCAGAAGCAGTTCCAGCCCAAAAACCACCGTGTCGTTGAGATATTGAAGAAACGAATACTGCGCTTTGCCAAGCCCACTTAGCACAAGCTCGGAGATCGCAGGCATGTTCGTGCCCAAAAAGCCGCGGCCGAGTATCATGAAAGCAACAAAAATAACGAGCTTGGGATAGAAGGTCTCCATGCGCAGCACCCGTCGCAACGCCACTTCGTGCTCCACATACTCCGCAAGTTGGCGGAACACGTCGTCAAGCATGCCCCCCTGCTCTGCCGCGTGTACCATCGCCACATGCATCTGCGGAAATACCCATGGGTAACGCACCATCACTTCCGACAGTCTTCCGCCGCGCTCGGCATGCCACTTCATGTCGCGAATAACCTTTTTTAACTGCCCATTTCGCGTGTTCGCCTCCAGAGCGCTCAGGGCTTGATAGAGGGACATGCCCGCGTTGAGAAGAGCCGCGAATTGGCGGTAAAACTCCACCATGTTCCCAAGGAACACGCCGCTCCAAACCGGGTAGATGCAGGTCTCTAGGAAGCGCTGATACAGCGAAGCGCCTTTCGTCTCACCGGAGCGTTCCTGAACGCCTCTCTCATGCACCGGATAGGCAGCAGAGGCCATGGTCGCTCCGAAGCCGGCGCTATGCGGAGCGTTCATAGAAAGCGTTGGGGTGGCAATGGGCTGGGTGGGTTCCGCTATGGTCTGATTCGGCGGGGTCACCGGCCCACCCCGCTCCCAGGGCTGAATAGGTAGGTCTTGCGTTGGCTCCGGCTCGGAAAGGGGCGCTAACGAGGTGGGTTGCTCCCTCCAAGGGCCGGCAAGTTCGAGTGTTGGCGACGGCGCAGGGGATTGTAATAGCTCCAAACGCGTCGGTGCATAGCCCATCTGCCGTAGCCGCTCCGCGGCCACTGCGAGGTTTTCGGCCTCCAAAGTGCCGTCGAATAGGCGACCCTGTCTATCTTTGGCCTGATAGGTATATGTCGGCATGGTAATGCCTCCTCTTCGGAAGACTTCTAGCTTCCGAAATACTTGTCCACAAAGTGGAACATTCCGTTAAAATAGGAGTAGACAAACCAGAGAAAGGCGCCTCCTCCCAGTACGAGCATGGCGGTTATGCCTATATGAAGCATGGCATGGCGCACCTTACCGGTGCTATCGAGCACCAGATTCTGGTAGTAATCGGCAACCTGGTCGAGGCTTTCCGGCACCCGCCCTGCCTGATGACCGGTGAGAATCAGACTTTCGATCTGCCCAGTAAAGAGACCTGTGTCCTGAAAGGCTTCGGGGAACGAAGCGCCGCGTTGCATGAGGGTGGCAGCTTGAAGAAGCCGTTCGCGAATAATAGCGTTCGGGGTAGCAGCAGCGGCGCTTTCCCATGCGGTTCCGGGCGCTACCCCCGCATGATAGAGCCGGCGCAACGTCCGTGTGAAGCAGGCTAAGCTAAACTGCCGTTGCAACAGCCCAAAAGGCGGTGTTCGCAAGGCAAGCGCATCGAGATAGCGACGATACTCCGGCAACTGCATCCAACGCCCTATGTTTACGGCAAGCAATAGAAGGCCTATGGCGGCCGGCAAGTAGATGAAGGCCACACGCTTAAGATACAGAGTAAGCCCTACCTTGTAATCCATGCTACTGAAGAGCGAGGGAAAGAAGGGAATAACAATGGCCACAGAAAACAGAGCGCTGATCGCCAGCAACTTCGGCAACCACGAGCCGCGATAGAGAGCGATATTTTGCTCGTAGGTTTGCGCTATCTCCGGCAGCATCACATCCAGAAAACCGCCCAGCTCTCCGGCTGCCACCGCGCCCGTAACGTGCTCGGGGAAGATGCGCGGGTAGCGCTTCATCACTTCAGAGATGGGCGTTCCTGCCTGTGCCGCCGTCATCATCTCCCTAATTACCTGACCCAGGTTCCTATTGGGCGTACGTCGTCCTAACTCCTCCAACGCATTATAAACCGTGTGGCCACCGAGAACCAACGTGGCGAACTGCTGGAAGAAGACGAGCAGATCGTGCGTGCTAACCCCACCGAGTTTAGAGGAGCTTGGTGAAGATGGGCGCGTCGTAGGCGATTTGGCCGTTGCCTGTAGGCGCGCCGCATTGCCGGTGAACACGACCTTACGAGGCTCGTTTCCAACCTCTTGTAAGCGTGTTGAGGCCGGTGCTCTCGACACAACAGGCTCGTTGAACGCTTGAGGCCGCTGCATCGGTGCCGGCTCCAAACCCGTTAGGCGCGTGGCATCCAATGCGTTCGACAGACTATTCGGAGAGGCCGGTGCTAATGAGACGGGACGATAGCCTTGTTGTTGTAGACGCCGATGCACCTCTGAAACATCCTGTCCCTCTATCTTGCCCACAACGGTCTTGCCCGTTGCATCCACGGCTTCATAAAAAAACTGTTGCATCCTCTCTAAGCTCCTTGCCATCCTACCAACGTCTGCGCGTAACGGCGCAAAGGTTGGCGCTGAATGCATTCGCTGGCTACAAGTTGCCCTAGCTCACGCCCGTCCGGCAGAATGAGATCTGCGGCAATATCCCACAACGGGATAACCACGAAGGCCCGCTTCGACATCTCGGGATGAGGCACCTCTAAAAGCTCCGTCTTTATCCTCTCGTTCGCATATAGCAGAATATCTATATCTATGGTGCGCGGCCCCCAGGAAATGTTCCGCTCTCTTCCCCCCTCCGCTTCAACGCGTTGTATCCGTTCAAGCAGCACCACCGGCGACAGATACGTCCGTATTCTTACCACCGCATTGAGGTGCGGAGGGTAACGCTCGGCATCCTCCGGCTCTCTACCTAAATGGGGCGATTCGTAAACAGGCGAGACCTCCTCTATGGTTATATCGCCGGTTTTGGTCAATCGCTGGAGGGCTGTTTGTAAATTCAGTAGCCGATCACCGAGGCTTGAGCCTAAGCCGAGATAGGCAGCCACCTCCCTCACCATCTCCTTCATATACTACTACTCCATCGCGCAAGCCTCTGTTTCCATCCGCTTGCCTGCAACAGCAACTCTCCCCCATTTGCTATCACCACGGCAAACCCCTCCCGGCCATCGCCCTGCACAAAGCGGCTTACGGACAACTTAAAGAGACCATCGCTAGCCAGATGACATGTTCCGCCATCCGAACGACAGTCGCCGCTTCCACGAACCTACTGCCCTCTTCCTTGTTGGCAATAGAGGACACGATGCCCGTTTCTGCAAAGCCCTGCCGCTTGCCACAGCAAGAGCAGCCGCCGACTTTAGGCGCTGGCGGTTAATTGCTAGCGCGCCGAGGTTGTTGTGGAGAGACTCTCGCGATACAATGCGGCCAGCTGCGAGGGCGTTACCGCTACGTAGTCCGGCCCTAAAATTTTAAGCATATCGCGTAAGTCCTCGAGTTTGGTGCTCCAGTTCATCACGAAAACGTTGATGAAAGCCGGGCGCACATCCCCCACACGCTGGCGTATCTCGTTGGCAAGCGTCTCTCCACTGCCTCCACCGGTAACGGCTCGAAATACCTCTTGACCGCTCGGCAGTCGGTATGTCAGCTGGTCATAAGAACGCTCTCCCTGATAACCGTAGTCTGCCATGATAAAAGAGACCTGCGGCAAGTAGCCTGCCACCTTCGCAATGGCCTTTGCATCTACCCCCATCAACCGCAGCGTGTGCATATCCATGCGCCTCATATATTGCCATGTGAGGTCGTAGAAGGAGCGAAAGGCCGCATCCCGATTCTTAAGCGCTGTCGCCCAGTCCGGTGGATAGATGTAGCCCACGCCCGATACGTCGCAAAGAAACTCGTCGTTCGGTGTGGCATGTTGATAGTACCACTTTACCCAAGTCGGTGCACAATCAATGAGTGTTGGCCCCATGCCCCAACCGATGGGAATGGAACCGTGCAGCGGATTCTCGAAGTAATGCCGGAAGAAATCGCG
>NZ_DATGKU010000080.1:0-2764 GCF_035294505.1 Chthonomonas sp.
ATTTCGGCGTCTTGCATATCCGCAAAACGATGGTGACTGGCGGGGAGATGGCGCTGCTGTTCGCTTATCACGCTTGTCCCTCTATCCATTTAGTGTGGAATGAACCTGCCTAACAGGTTTAGGAAGCGTGGTCTGCAGATGTTTCAGCCCGCTAAAGGATAGACCTTTTGGCGAAAGCGCAAGCGAGCCGATACCGAAACCGGTCTGCAGACGTGGCGCTTACAACTTACATTATACAAGAGAATGGAACATAAAACAAGGGGTACGGCAGAATCCGTAAAAAATTTTCTTACATTTGCAGCGCGGAACGGCAGAGAAAGGCTTTTTTGTCGGATGGAGGCTCTTTTTGGTTTGTTTCCACACGCAGAAGCGGCCACCCTCGTGCGTAAAGAGAAAGGGAGGAGATGAGATGGACTATGAGGTGATACGTGTGGAGGAGGAGGCCTTGCTTCGGGAGGCCTTTGCCGTGCGCCTAGAGGTCTTTGTGAAGGAGCAAGGGGTACCGGAGGAGGAGGAACTAGACGCCTACGATTCTGAAGCCGTTCATTTCGTAGCAAAAGATACGGCGAGCAAAAAAGTTATTGGAACGGCGCGATTGATTCAAAAATCGCCAGAAATTGGAAAAATAGGGCGGGTCGCCGTGCTGCCCGATCATCGGGGGAAAGGTGTCGGAACAAAAATTATGCAAGCAATCGAAAGTTTTGCACGTGCCAGAAATTTTCGTTACCTTGAGCTTGATGCGCAATTGCAGGCTATTCCATTCTACGAACGCTTGGGCTATACTGCTATGGGCGATATTTTTCTGGATGCCGGCATCCCACATCGCAAAATGAAAAAATCGCTTCGTAGAACAGAAATGGAGACTACCACAACATGACCGACGTCCTCGTGCTTCAACACATCGAAATTGAAACTATCGGCATCATAGCACAGGCCTTGCAAGCTGTCGGCCTCTCTCCTCGTGTCGTGCATGCCTACGCCGAAGAACCCGTTCCCCATGACCTCCGCTCTGCCGCCGGCCTCATCATTATGGGGGGGCCTATGGGCGTCTATGACAGTGAACGCTACCCCTTCTTAGACGCCGAACAGCGCCTCATTGCCAAAGCTCTCGAAGCCAACAAACCGATCTTAGGCATTTGCCTTGGCAGCCAGCTACTCGCCGCCACGCTCGGCGCAGAGGTACGCAAAGGCGCCCAGAAAGAGATCGGATGGCATCGGCTCTTTCTCACCCCAGAATCCGCAACCGACCCGCTGTGGCAAGGCATCCCTCCTGCATTTATGGCCTTTCACTGGCACGGCGATATTTTCGATTTGCCACAGGGCGCCGTGCCACTCGCCTCCTCCGCCTTTACGCCCCATCAGGCCTTTCGTTATGGAGACAAAGCCTATGGCTTTCTGTTCCATATGGAGGTTAACGAGATGATGATCCAAAACATGGTTCGTACCTTCGCCGAGGAGGTTCGAGAGGTCGGTAGCGACAAGAATCAAATACTCGCGGAGACGGCACAGTACCTATCGCCTCTGCACGCGATAGGCCATCAGGTCTTTTCCCGTTGGGTCGCTCTTTTAAAATCGTGAGGTGATCCCATGAATCCAATCGCCCTACCACGCCGCCAGCCCTTCCCAATGCGCCGGCAGCTTACTCAGACGCTTGGCCTTCCGCAAGGAAACCTGTTACTCCTCCTCCTGCATAGCCCCACATGTGCGCATTGCCAAACGATAGAGGCGCAGCTACAAGAGCGCCGTTCCCTATGGGAGGCGTGGGGAACGCAAGTAGCCGTTCTTTATGAGGGAACTGCAGGAATCGTCTTCCCTAAAGCGGAGGCCGAGATCGCCCTCCTCTGCCTCGACTTTCGGGGGTGCTTTATGGATGGCTGGACTCTGGTGCACCCCGATCAAGTGGATTGGCATGAGATAGAAGAGACGGTACGTTGGGTGGCTATTCAGGAACCGGAGTGCGGCACCTGCTCCGTCGATCCGGGGTGGGAGGAGAAGGATTGATTCCACGCCCCGGCAAGGAAAGCGTGAGGAAGAGAGGGAGTTGCGGCGGTTTTCCCAACACAATCCCTCCGATTTTCGCCAGCTTGCATTCTGCCCTTTGTTGGGGTAGAGTCTCTTCTGAAAATGAACTTTTGTAAGCAAGAAGGGCTATTTTATGGCGAAGTTGATTCTTTTGCGACACGGGCAGTCCCTCTGGAATCTGGAGAACCGTTTTACCGGCTGGGTGGACGTTCCTCTAACCCCGCAAGGAGAACAAGAGGCCATTGAGGCCGGAGAGAAGATTAAGGCAGCAGGCATTCATATTGATAAAGCCTTCACTTCGGTGCTCGATCGCGCCAAACAGACCCTGCGCCTCTGCCTCCATGCGGCCGGGCAAACGAGCGTGCCCACGGAGGAGAGCGAGGCGCTGAACGAGCGCCACTATGGCGATCTGCAGGGGCTGAACAAGGCGGAAACGGCAGCGAAATTCGGTGAGGAACAGGTGAAACTCTGGCGCCGCAGCTATTCCGTACGCCCTCCAGGTGGGGAGAGCTTGGCGGATACCGCCGCTCGGGCTTTGCCCTATTTCTACGACAAAATTCTACCTGAAGTGAAAGCTGGCAAAAATGTGCTGGTTTCGGCGCACGGGAATAGTCTGCGTGCCATCGTGATGAAACTCGATAATCTAAGTGAAGAGCAGGTCATTGACCTCAATATTCCTAACGGCGTGCCCATCGTTTACGAGATCGACTCGGAGGGTCGCCCTATCAGCAAAACGGAGCTT
>NZ_DATGKU010000081.1:0-27206 GCF_035294505.1 Chthonomonas sp.
GCCATCCGGCGTGATGATCACCCCGGAACCTTCCCAATGGCTCTGCTCCACCTGCGGCTCAACGCCCATCATCTCGTCAAAGATGTCGGGTTCAACCCGCACGGTCTCTGAGGCATCAATATAGACCACCGAACGATAGACAGCCTGGGCGGCACGCGCGTAGACCTCCAGCGGTGATAAGCTGGTTTGAGGCTTGCCGAGAGAGACATTTAAGCTCCCCATCGAAGCCTGACTTTCCGGCTCGTGCCACGTGATGTGGATGTTAGGCAAAACGAAGCCTCCGAGCACAAAGGCGATGCCCAACAACAGCAACATTCTGAGCCAAGCGCGTTTTGAATTTTCCGAAGACGATGGCATTTTCTTACTCCTTTGTCTGTGTTGTATCCTCCATGTCGGGTCCATGTTGTCCATATAGGGCGAACGGTGTAGGCAGTCCTACGAAAAAAAGCCCATAACGTATGAGGATCGCGTACCCCGCTAAAAGCAATTGGCCCCACGGTGTACCTGTTGCCAACGCAGGTGCGGGCATGCTTAAGGGCCAGTCGTTCCAAAAAGAGATGCCCATTAGCAGCGCCAACAGCAGCCAGAGATAGATAAACGTAGGGCGACGCGTTCGTGTGATCGCGGCCAGACACAACCCAAAAAGGCTCCCCTTAATAAAGGCCGTCCCGCCTGTTAGTATGGCCCAGCGGGCGCAATGCAAAAAGAACGATGGCAACAAAACACCTATTAGCAGGGCACAGCAAACCGTGCCCACCTGCTGGGCAATACGACGTTGTCTTCGTAGCAGCAACGGACGATAGGCTTGCATGAATAGGCCCCATGGCGCGGACTTGCAGAGCGGAAAAAGTGAATAGGTTAACATCGCTCCGACTGTGCCCTATCTCTGCTACGTACTTTACCCCATGTTTGTGACTATTGCCACGCCTCTTCTTCAGAAATAGAGAGCTGACCAGAAGGCACTCTTTTCGCGGGGACAATGGTGGGCTTCTCGCCTTCCACTTCTTGAATGCGTCTTAGGAGGCGCTCGCGCATCACCTCGGCCACGCGCGCATGAGAGGCGCATTCAATTCGGTTAGTTAGCTCATAGGGGTCTACTTCAAGGTCGTAGAGGTAGGCCTCCCAGTAGGTATCTGAGTGCGAATCCTGCCAGGGGTTTTTCTGTGGGGCAAACACCCCATACTTCCAGCGGCGGGTTCGCACGGCGCGTCCGACTTGCCATTCGCTGATCTGCAGAAAGACCTCCTCGGGCCATCCCTCTCTCTCGCCACGGGTAAGGCGCAGGAAAGATCGCCCCTGCATGGTTGCCGGTATTGGTAACCCGGCGGCTTCCAGCAAGGTGGGTGGTATATCTACCAGACTTACCAACTGTCGGATCTGCCCCCCGCCATCGAAGCCCGGCCCTTGCAAAGCCGCCGGTACACGGATGGAGCCTTCGTGGCAAGAGCGCTTGTACTCGGTGTTGCGCGTCTTGAAATGACAGCCGTGATCGGAAGTATAGAGCACAATGGTTCTCTCGAGCAGCCGAAGGCTCCGAAGCACATCGAGCAGCAGGCCGAAGGCCTCGTCCAATCGCTTCACCATCCCATAGTATCCGGCGAGATGTTGGTGCACAGACCCCCCAAGCGCAGCGAGGTCGGGCGGCATCCATCGCCCCACATAACGCTCGGCATAGCCTTCCGGCGCAGGATAGTTATCGAGCCGATTCTGGTGATGAGGTTCGAGAAAGGAGAGAAAAAGAAAGAAGGGTCGTTCTTGATGAGAGGCGATGTAGCGAATGGCCGCATCCGTTAGCGCGTTGACCCGATACCCCGGCAGCAATACCGCGTTTCCCTCGTTATCGTAAACCACCGTACGATAGGGATCGGAAGAGAACTCCAGCACATTGGAGGCAAGCCAATAGTCGTAACCCCCTCGTTCGGCTTCGGGCACCGGATCGCGCGAGGCAAGATGCCACTTGCCGATGTAGGCCGTATCGTAACCGGCTTCGCGAAAACACCGCGCCATGGTAATCGCGTCGGGCGGCAAAGGGATGCCGTTACGGAAGCACCCCACTTGGGTGGCATAACAACCTGTTTGAAGCGCCGCACGTGCCGGCCCGCAGACGGGTTGGCATGTAAAAGCATAATAGAGATGGGTGCCACGTTGGGCCATTCGGTCGAAATTCGGCGTGAGGTCTAACGGGTTTCCGTGAACCCCGGTTGTATCCCAACGCTGTTGATCGGTGAAGAAGATGATGACATTCGGCGGTGCACTCGATTTTACCATCGCTTCGTCTCAGGAGGAATGATAAGCCCTGTTGCCTGTCTCAGGATGACCTCGTTGATTTCGATTTCGGTAAAATTCGCGATGGCCGTGATGATCTCCTGCGGAGTTTGCAAGAGATCTTCGTAGCTTACCTCCGCATACCGATCACCCAAAGCACGATACTTCTCACCCTCGCTTACGTACTGATCGTACAACCGCCGCCAGTCCTCTTCCGTTTTAGGATGCGATTGTTGTAACTGCCGTCTCAGCACAAACCTTTCAAAAGCGAGCCTCGGATGTGTGAGGGCCCTGATTACTCGACGATGTAGAGGGGGAGCAAAGTGCGGAGTTCGTGCCGCCCAGCTCTCAGCGCGACGCATGAGGCTTTTCACAACCGCATCGGGGTTACGACGCACGTGCAACACTTTGGCATTAGGAAACAGTTGCAGCCAATAGCGCAAGGTAAAGGTAGTTCGCGGGTCTTTCCAGCCCCATGGCCCCTCATAGCCCTTCGGCATTGCGCCCAGATACTGTGTGCGCAGTATCCCAAAAGTTGCCCTTTGTAGGATACGTACAGCGCTCTTGGTGAACTGCGGATCGTCCTGCAATGCAATGAGAGAATCCACATTATCCCACGTGGCTCCGGCCCGCGCAAAGATGCGTTCGTTGACGAGCCGAAAACTTTCATCCTCACCATAGCCATCACGCACTCTCTTAGGCGTGGGAACAAAACCGTTGCTTTTCTGACTAGTATAAATGATAAGGGAGTTCCGCGGTGTGTGGTGAATGATAAGCTTACTCTCCTCTTGAGGGTCTCCAATGCGTCCCATGTAGGCTCCCATGAGGGCCAAAATGGCGGCCATTAAGCTTGTGCCGGAGCGATGCATGCCGATGACAACGACGGGCGGCCCTAGCTTACAAAATGGTGCGTACATCCATCGTGGCACCGACTTTTGCAAAGCAACGGCACTCTCCGCCGAAAGCTCTTTTTCTAACATCCTTCCTATCCTCTATGGTGATCTCCGAACTTACTATAATAGACTGGCAATCTCTTTGCGGAGTTATCATTCGTTTATTCTGAATTTTTACTGGAGAAATAATATACACAAAAGAACACATAATAGCAGAACTCACGAGGGTTCATCTACCTCCTGGCAACAGTCCCTTCGGCAAGGCCTCCGCTATGGTCGAAATGCCGACTACCTCCAGCCCCACACGATCCTTCAGCTCGGCTAAATGGTGTTTGGCAATAAGCGCCCGCCGAAACCCTTGTCTTGCCGCCTCACGTAGGCGCTTTTCGCCCTGCGAAACCGCTCTTATCTCCCCGTTTAACCCCACTTCACCGATGAAAACGGTGGTAGGCTCCACAGGCTGTTCTCGAAAGCTTGAAATAACCGCCATCGCTACAGCCAAGTCGGCCGCGGTCTCCACTACACGCACCCCACCGGCCACGTTGACAAACACGTCCTGCTCTGCCAACTTCAGGCCAAGCCGTTTCTCTAACACGGCCAGAATCATGTTGACCCGATTAGGGTCCAACCCATTGATGACACGGCGTGGACTGGCCAAGAACGAGCGCGCGACAAGCCCTTGCACCTCTACCAGCAGCGCCCGTGTTCCCTCCAGAGTCGCCGAGATAGCCGACCCGATCCCATCCTGCGCTCGTTCGGCCAGGAGAGCCGCCGAGGGGTTGTCCACACTGATCAGACCCTGCTCGCGCATCTCGAAAATGCCCAGCTCATCGGTAGAACCAAACCGATTTTTCACGGCTCGCAACAACCGGTAGGCGTTCTGGCGATCCCCTTCAAAATAGAGCACGGTATCCACGATATGTTCCAACACACGGGGTCCGGCGAGGTTGCCTTCCTTAGTCACATGGCCGATAAGGATCACCGGCACACCGATTGCTTTTGAAAAGCGCGCCAGCCTGGCCGCACAAGCGCGCACTTGGCTTACCGAGCCGGGGATGGAATCGAGCGACCCATCCTGTGTCGTCTGTATGCTATCCACGATTGCAAGCGTGGGTCGCAGCTTTTCCAGATGGCCCTCGATGCGCTCGATATCCGTCTCCACACTCACGAACAGCCGCTCGGTTTCGGCACCCAAACGGGCACTCCGCAGTCGAATCTGTTGGGCACTCTCCTCGCCGGAAATATAGAGTACCGAGCCGGCCGTCTGCGCTCTTGCGATATGATAGGCCACCTGAGTTAGCAACGTTGATTTGCCGATACCAGGATCGCCCCCCACCAGCACGATGCTGCCGGGCACGATGCCGCCACCTAAAACCCTATCGAACTCGCCGATACCGCTTAGGATGCGGGGCTGTGAGGCCATCTCCACCTGCGTTATCGGCAGCGGCGCAGCCGCATCGGCAGCGCTGGAGACCGTCTGCGCCGACTTCGACTTGCTACGCTCCTTATGCGTAGGGCGTAAGACGACTTCCTCCACAAACGAGTCCCACGTTTCGCATTCCGGGCATCGTCCAAGCCATTTTAGCGACTCGTAACCGCAGTTCTGGCAAACATATCGTGTCTGGAACTGGCTCATAGCACCGGCCCCAACAGATACTTCTGTAAAACCACGCCACGCTTCAGCGGGGCTTGGAGAGCGCATCGGAATGTCAAAATTAATGACGTGACAAGAGCGCTAAAGTTCAGAGGAATTTTCATCCAGTGTCTCCTTTGCATCTGTGGGGCGTACAAGCTGTTCGACCGGGGTTTGCAACGTAGCAGAATCGGCCGTGCGCAGCAGCACTTCCTTTTCCTGTGCTCGATTCACTGAAGGCCGCAGGAGGGTACTGCTTTGCTGCAACTGGAGAACCCTCTCACGCAACTGCGGCAAACACCGTTGAGCGGCCTCCCTTAAAGCCCGCTGTCGTCGTAATGGGGTTTCGGAAAGGCGCTCCACAACAGGAACGGCATGGGCATCGCCTATGCGCCCTAACGCCTCCAATACGGCCAGTTGCAGGGGAACACGCCGCCGATTGGTATCACGCAGGATGGCATAGAGTTGCGCCCGCTGCTCGTCGTTTAAAAGGGCGGCGTCGGAGGCCTTCATCTGCGGCAACAGCTCGATAAGGGCCTCTTCTATCGCCCCGCGCATGCGCGGACTAGAAATGCCCCATAAAGATAACAGCGGACCCACCACACGGACATCCCGATGGAGGCTAACGTTTTGAAGGAGTTTGAGGCTCGTGTGCATATCCCTGGAGTAAACCAGTACAACGCCTAAAAGCATGGTCAGGAAAAGAAGCCACGAGCTGAGCACCGCCCAAAGGGGCAGGGTCTCGATCCCTTTCTGTAGCGCAACGAGAACCCCTGCTATCTCTACAAAAAACATAAGGATAGCGGCAAGTACGCTAAGGCTCACCATAAGGCGCATATGCCTGCGGGACCGCTTTTCATGACGCTCCAGACGCTGCAACAAATCTTCTAGCCTTGCATCTCCTAACGCTGACTTGGATGGCGCCGCGCTCTGGTTGCCCTTTTGCGCTTCGTGATGGGTTCTAGAAATGTTCACACGATATTCTCCTGTTGCGGTTAATCTTAACTACTTTTTCCTCGTAGCCCTCGTTAGCCAGCCAATAGCCGTGGCTATTACAAACGAGACATCATTGTTATGTTGACATAAGCCATTTTTTGTGCAACAATGAGTACCACTTTAATGTGAGGCTCCCGTAGAAAGTGAGGAGTGGGTTAAATCATGAGTCGAGCCGCCTCGCAGCGCGCAGCGATCCGCCGCCTCCATGCCATGCTCGCCGCCTCCCTGCCTAAAGACACCGTGTATCAAGCTGTGGTGGAAGAGGCCTGCCGGCTAACCGATGCGGCCGGTGCCGCTCTCTGCTTCCTCGCCGAAGATAACACCTTGCTCGATTATGTGGCAGCCGCCGGAGAGTATGCCGATCAGATAACCGGTCTCCGGGTGCGAGTCACCGATTCCTTGGCCGAACGGGTGCTCCACGAGGGGCGTCCGGTGCTCTTTGATCCGCACCAGGCCGTTCAGGTGGGCGACCTCTTTGAAGAAGAGGGCCATCCGCTGCCGACCACTTTTTCTCCTACCTCTCTTTTTAACGCACGAACCGCCGCCCTCGTGCCCGTCTATTACAACAACCGAATCGTCGGGGTGCTTGCCGCCCTTAATCGCCAAGAAAACGATACTCTCCTCGCCCGTCCGGCTCTTGATGAAGAGGATATAGATATCCTGGAGACACTTGCCGGAATCGTGTCCCTTGCACAAAGCGTGGCCGATACCAACTACCTCGCCAGAGAGCACTCCCGCGAACTGAACGTGTTCTACGATGCCATCCGAAGCATCTCCAGCAGCCTTAACCTCCAAGAGGTGGTAGACAAGGTACTCGATATCGCTTGCCGGCATATGGAACATCACGCCGCAGCCCTCTTCTTGTTGAACGATGAGCACACGCATCTTATCATCGCGGCCGAGCGCAACTTAAGCCAAGAAGAGAGCGAACGCCAACTCTCCGTAGAAAACAACCTTGTCTCTCAGGTTCTTCATCAGGCACGCTCGTTTTTGATCGCCGATGTGGAAGAGCAGCCCGACTTCGAGGACATCTCTGACCCACCTCGCGCCCTCTCCGCCCTCCTCGTCCCCATCCGCAACGGCGAGGAGGTGCACGGGCTTATTATGCTCACAAGCCTTCAAAGACATGCCTATACTCCAGACGACCTGCGCCTGCTTACTGCACTCGGCCTCCACGCCGGCATCGCCATCGAAAACGCGGAGCTTTATGAAGAGGCCCTGCGCCAAGCCACCGAGGCCTCCGCGCTTTACGAATTCTCCCAGCAGATCAACTCAACCCTCGAAATTCAAGAGATTCTCGATTATGTGGCCGATTGTGTCTGTAATCTGCTGGAGGTTGACCGCCTCATCATCCGTCTCTACGATAGAGATAAAGACCTTTTGATCCCACGTCTCATACGCCATCCCAACCCTGCTCTTATTGAAAATCTTCGTCTCCGCCCCGGCGAAGGCATCGCAGGGTGGGTCTTCGAGTGGCAGACACCGCAAGCCGTCGTTGATGTGGCGGCCGACCCCCGCAATCGCCTTGCACCCATTCACCATCTCGGCATCGCCTCGGTACTGTGCGTTCCCATGCACGCCCAAGATCAGACCGTTGGCGTTATCGAGGCCCTGAGCAGCAAACGGCGTCTGTTCACTGTAGCCGAGATGGAACGTCTCTATACTATAGCCAACCAATCGGCAGCCGCCATTCTGAACGCCTCCCTTTACCAGGAAGCGCGGGCCAAGTCGCATGAGATGCGCCGTTATTTCAAACGTGTCTCTCATGCCGTAGGCACCCTCCTTGAGCAGCAAGATTTGCCCCTTCGCCTCGCTGACCTCTGTGTGGAGATGTTACGCGCCGATCGCTGCACCATCTATCGCCTCAGCGCAGATAGGCTCTCGCTTTTAGCAGCCTCCCGCTTTCGCAGCGGCGTGCATCCGGAAGGAGAGATACGACTGGGACAGGGCCTTGCCGGGTGGGTTGCGAAAAGAGGTCAGTCCCTCATTGTGCCCCTGCTTCTAGAGGATGATCGCGCCCAAAGCTATGCCTGGCTTCAACGAGACCATATGGCCTCCTATCTTGGCGTGCCCGTAAAGGTAGATAAACAGGTTGTGGGGGTTGTAGAGGTCTACTCCTCCGAGCCAGATCGTTTTGACAAAGAGGAGGCCAAACTGCTCACGGCCTTTCTGAATCGAACGACGTTAGGAGAGAAGCTATGGCAAGGGATGACCGAGGCCATCTCCAGATGAAAGCCGATTCCAGCCCCCCTTTTCGCCCCTGCTGGCGATGCCGTCGTTACGATCGCATCCGACGACTTTGCCGTGACGGCAAAGCGAATCCTCGTCGAAAAATAGATGCGTTTGCCCTCGTCGAGCTGCTAGGGGTGCGGTCGCTTTGCATCTACAATCCTTATCGCGAAACGCTCGCCCGCCGCATCTACAGGCCCAATTTTAGCGGGAAGGTATCAAAAAGCAAAAGCGACTAGCTTCAAACCGCTCCCTCTTACCTCAGGCCTACGAGACAAAAGTTAAAATTCGCTCGTTAAGGTAAACTTCTTGTCTGATGGCTGCGTATCGAGAGAAGGAAGGAGGACGCCCTCATGACAAGGGCGCTTCTTAAAGATGATTCTTGTTATTGATAACTATGACAGTTTTACTTATAACCTCGTGCAGTATCTCGGGGAGTTGGGGGCCGATGTGGCGGTTTATCGCAACGATCAGATCTCCCTTGAGGAGATCGCCCG
Source organism: Chthonomonas sp. (assembly GCF_035294505.1). Classification (NCBI taxonomy): domain Bacteria; kingdom Bacillati; phylum Armatimonadota; class Chthonomonadia; order Chthonomonadales; family Chthonomonadaceae; genus Chthonomonas; species Chthonomonas sp. The sequence goes on from NZ_DATGKU010000081.1 coordinate 8,514, forward strand.
CCTCCGCCCGGAACGGCTTGTTATTTCGCCCGGGCCGTGCACACCCAAAGAGGCGGGAATTAGCGTACCGCTCATCCAGCGTTTTGCCGGTGAATTTCCCATTCTTGGAGTCTGCTTAGGTCACCAAGCCATCGGAGCGGCTTTTGGAGGAGAGGTCGTACGTAACTATCGTGTGATGCATGGCAAAATCTCGAAGATATATCACGACGGTAAAGGCGTTTTCACCGATCTCCCTAACCCCTTTGAGGCCACACGCTACCATTCTCTAGTGATTCGCCGTGAAACCATGCCCGAATGCCTTCAGATAACCGCTCATACCCCCGAAGGGGAGGTCATGGGCGTACGCCACAAAAACTTCCCCATTGAAGGCGTGCAGTTTCATCCAGAATCGGTTCTCACTGCGGTAGGCAAGCAGATTTTGGTGAACTTTCTCAGCCTTTAGGGTGTTTCTTTCCGGTTTTGCATCTCCTAGAAGTAGTATAAAACTGTACCACTTCGAATGAAAGGGGAAGAACCCATGGAGGACGCCAACTACAGCTCCTTCAATGAGCTGCAAAATTCCATCTACGATTCGCCCGAAGCGTTTAACGCCTATCTCGCCAAACTCCGCTGGCGTTATGAACAGCAACAGTGGGCGTTTTCACGTTTGCGCTTCCTCGAAGCGGCGATTGAGCGGTTGGAAACGGAACTGCCGCTATTCCCGGAATCGGAGGAGATCACCAAAGAACTTCAGTCCGTGCTTGCTAACTTCCGTTCGCTCCTCCAGGATCACAAACAGCACATGGAGGCCTTCTTCACACCGGCGCCCCAGGCAAGCCGCGGGCAACCCCCCGCCGACCAAACCGTTTTTCTGGATGCCTCAAAGCTCTCCCACACCTTTACCGATGCCGAACCCATCGCTCCAGAGAGTGAATTCCAAGAAGCGTCCTCCGGTGCACAAAACGAAATGCCCTTATCGGCAGCTGAAGCGCCAGAAACGCCCCTTCAAATGCAGGAAGAGATTATGGAAGCGCCTCTTTCTGCCACTCCACCTCAGCCGAACCCCCTAGATGAGCTTGTAAGCATAACCGAAAAACCACCTAGCCCGGCCCCCGCGATCCCGCTTGAAGACCTTCGCACCCGTGTGGATAGTCTGCTTGCACAATGGCAAGCTCTCAAAGAGCAGCTAGAACAGGGTGGCGATAGTATCGCCATATGGTTTGAGGTGCGTGCGCTGGCCTGTGAGATCAATGCCCTCTACGACCTCGGTGCCGCTCATGACGCTCAAAGCCTAGCTAAGCTGGAGCAGCTTCAGACAAGCATACTCTTCACACGCCAGTGGACAGAAGATACAGAGCATAGCCTCCCCTTTGAGGTTTGGGAGATACCCACCGAACTCGAAGAGCCTTCTATCTCCGCAGAAGAGTGGGTTCAACTCGCCCAATATTTCCGCTATACGGCCCAAGCGCACCAAGCCTTGAATTGGTGGGAAGCCCATCGCCACCAGATTCACCCCGAAGAACGCCACAAAATACTCGACTATGTCGCCGCCGCTCAACAACTTCTCTTTCGCTTCATGAGCGAATTGGACGGTTTCGACAAGCTGCAAGAGAAACTCTATAAAACCATCCAGAACCATGCGGAAAAAGAGGGCTATCTCCAGTCCCTCTCCCCCGACATAACGCTGAAAACTTTGGAAAAAAGGGCAAAAGAGCTTGAGAGCATCGTGGCTCAGGAAAAGCAACGTTTGCAACGCCTCCAACAAGACCGTGAGCGAGAAAAACGCCAACTGGAAGCCCTTGACAACCTTCTTTTGTTCATAGAAAACTACCCGGAAGACGAGATACGGCAAGAGACCTTTAAGGAGGATCAGCGCCAACTGCTCGGGCTGCTCGATGCCTGCCGTGCAGCCGGCTTACCTCCCTCCAAAAAAGAGATCAGCCGCCCGCTCATCCGATGTATTGCGCTGCTTCAAGGTCAGGCAAAGTACCAAGATTTTCTACGCTATGCCCAAGCTCAGGAGCGAAAACTGCAGGAGGAGAAGCTAGCCGCGTCCCTTGCCGAAACTGCAGAGCAAAATGAACCCGAAAATTCGGAGATCGCTGCCTGGTGCTCCGCCCTCTTGCCGTATACAGAAGGCAAAAAGCTGGTGATCATCGGAGGCTCTCGCAAATACCACAAGGTCTGCGCCGACCTCAAAGAGCGGCTGAAACTGGCGGAGGCGAAGTGGCTAACCTGCGAAAAAACCACCAACCCCGCCAAGTACGAAGCCGAAATCCGCGCATCCGACATTTTTATGCTGGTGATAAAGCACGTGAGCCACAGCATGTCGGAACAGGGAAGGAGATGGATTGAGGACGCAGGAGGGCGTTACGTAGCGCTTCCCGGCGGATTTGGCGAGAAGCAGATCATCCACTGCCTCTACGAAGAACTGGTGTCGAATCACGCGAGCCGCTAGAGCTATCCCAATAGCCTTTGCCTATTTAGCGCGGACGCCAGATGTAGACGGGGCGTCGAGGGCTTGGGGTGAGAAAACCCGTCACCACCCAAGAGGCCGTGTAGTACTGGCTTTGTACAGGGCGATAAAAGGCGTAGAGCATTCGGCCGAACGCATCGTGTGCGCCCGGCAGTCCCTCGGTGAGAATGGCGCTATAGCGCTTAGCCTTCAACGCCTGCGCCAGTCCTAAAGGCACCCGATGGAGGGTGTTCAGCACATCAAGCAACCCCATGATCTGGAAATGAGGGGGAACTGTGAAGCCACCATGGTCGAGGCATAGCACCTCGCCCCCTCTTTCCAACGTTTGAACCTCCCTTAGATAACGTTGCCCGGCCTCTCGATTCTGCCGATGCGGGATCTGGGCGAACGGATTATAAGCTATGGCAACAAACTGCGCAAGTGTCAAACTTAACAGGCCCGGCAGCAGATGCGGATAGGCTTCTACTGTATAGGCCGCATAGGTGCAGGCCATAATTCCGATAAAAAGATATGCCGTCATCAACACATTCTGATCGCCTCCCCAATGTGCCCGACTTAGCCAACTGCCCAACACCCCTGCCGTACTCATGGCAAAAAGCAGGGTTTTCTCGCTAAGGGGCATTTGGTGCCCTGCTTGTTTCCATACAAGGACGATCAGCACGATGAGTGGAGCGTATAGCGCAAGGTCATTATAAAGAAACAGCAGCGCTAAGAAGGCATGAATGCCATTGGCAAGCGGTACCCGAAAACAGTAGAACCAGAACCAGCCGTGTGTGGCCTGGTTCAGCAGAAGGAGGGGGATAACACAGCCCAAACCCGTTATACCAAGCAAAAGGTACAGAGACCGCCAATTTCGCAGATACCAAAGTGCCAGAGCCGCCGCCATAATAAAAAGAACAGCCTGTTGCTTGGTAAAAAAAGCCAGCACAAAAGCCACAGAGGCCACTACGGTTCCAACCCATCCTTTATCAAGCGCATAGATGCCTAATAGAGAAAGAAACAAAAACAACATATCGAGGCGTTCGAGATCGTACCATGCTCCGGTTACCCTATAGGCGGCCAAAAACAAGCCACCAGCAAGCAGAGCCCAAAAGGCAGTTTGAGTGGCACCGGCAGTAAGTCGCTTCGTCCACAACGCGATGAGAACTGCACATCCCACGGTACTAACGATGGAGACACCACGCATGATCACAAAGGCTGGCAGTGGAAACCATCTAAGGAGTTTGGCGCAGACCCATGGGTAGAGAGGAGGGTACTCATAGGGAAACCAACCGCCGCCCGGAGGCACATAAAAAGGCTGATGATGCAGAAAGCGCTCCACATGGTCGCGCATAGCCCCTCCTATCCATTCCAACTCGAACGGATAGGTTAGGCGAAGGCAGGCAATCGCAAACCAGACCACCGCCCAAAACAGCGAAAGCGCAAGGCAAGCAAAACCCAGCGCTTTCACAAGAGAGAGGGAAGCCGATAGTTTAGCGTCGGGACGACGTGCACGACACATCCAAAAGGCGCCCACACCTGCAGCCAGGAGCGCCCACATGAGACGCCCCAAAACCCCGACGCTCACGCGCCTTTGCGCTCCAACCCTCGCAGGTTGATGAGATGCGCCAGAAAACCGGCACCAAACCCGTTATCAATATTGACCACCCCAACCCCGCTAGCACAGGAGTTAAGCATGGTAAGCAGAGCCGAGAGGCCCCCAAAACCGGCCCCATAGCCCACACTCGTAGGCACGGCGATAACGGGGCGTGCCACCAACCCTCCAACGACCGAGGCGAGCGCTCCTTCCATGCCGGCCACCACAATTACCACATTGGCCGCATAGAGTTGGCGCTGGTTCGCCAACAACCGATGAAGCCCCGCCACACCCACATCGTAGAGACGCTCTACCGGACTGCCCATTTCGGCCACCGTCACGGCAGCCTCCTCGGCAACCGGCAAGTCCGCCGTGCCGGCAGAAACCACAAGCACCGTGCCGACTGTGGCGGGAGGGGGAACCTCTATGGCGCCAGGCAGAACCAACATACGCGCCTGTTCGTGGTAGATCGCCGACGGCAGCGCAGCGCGCACCTCTGCGGCCACTTCGGGCGTCGCCCGGGTAGCCAAAACTTTGGAGGCGTGTGCTGCCACACGCTCCATGATGGCGATAATTTGGGGCACCGTTTTGTTTGGACAATAGACCACCTCAGGGAAACCGTTCCTCAAAGCCCGATGGTGGTCAATACGGGCAAAACCAACGTCTTCAAACGGGAGAAAACGGAGCTGCTCCAACGCCTCCTCCGGGCTAACGCTCCCTGCTCGCACCTGCTCCAGTAGCTTTAACAAACTTTCCGGCTCCATACTACCCCCTGTTATGGTTTGTGGCTCTTTGTAGGTGTTCCTATCTGCGGAGCTCCTACCGTCCCTCCAAAGCCTGACATTTCGGTGGCCCCAGGGGGCGGTGTAAAGTGGAAAAGGCTTTCGGGAAGGGGTGGATTGAGCTTTTCGCTTAACAGTTTCATCGTCGCATGTATCATAATTCCTTGCGCTGATTGCACGTCGCCAGAGCTTCCCAACACCTTGTAGGTGGCCTTGTCTATGTAGATTTTAGTCGTTACAGGCGGCACACCGGGGTGTGGAGATCGAATGGTCATTAGCAGAACATAGGCACCATGTCCATCAAAAGAGGTGGAGGGCAGAAGCTTGAGTTGGGCACCTAACTTCTTGAGCTGTGCCGGGCTGGGCACCCCACCGGTAAACATGCCGAGGCCTCCGAACTGTGTGTTGGTCTCCTGCAACGGTATTTTCATATAGCTATTCATCGCTTTTAAGTAGAGATACACCTCTTTACCATCCGATACACTTACCGATTGTCCCAGAGCCGACATCATAGCAAGCTGGCCGGTACCGACGCCGGACGGTTCTGACACAACGTAGGCTTTACGCTCTTTAGGGATCATTTTCACGATCATCTTAAGCTGCAAAGCCCCCATCTGCGGTATCTGCTGTGTCATAAGATAGGTGGCCTCATAGGTATGTAGGCTCATATAGCGCTGCAGGACTTTACCGTATATCTCGCTCGCCGTTTGCGCCCATGCCACCCCCCCTAAGAGCAGCATAGACCCAACCAGCACGCAAACCCCTCTTAAGAAGCTCTGTTTCATCCGCTCGTCTCTATGCGCCTTATCCATTTTCACAGGCGCTCTCCTCCTTTGTTAGATGCCTATCAATGACGGGAACGCAGGGTGATGGTTTCACGCCCGATGAGGGAGCTATTCAATGTATCGTTCATCTTGCCCTGCCGGTAGCCCTCAATGTCGAGGGTCACATAGGTGTAACCTAGCTCGCGAAAGCGAGTGAGGATGGCTTCCCGATGTTCCAACACGTGCATCATTTCGTGCGGCTCTACCTCGATACGGGCAATTGTATCGTGATGACGCACCCGAAACTGTCGAAAACCCAGGGAACGCAAGAACTTTTCACATCCGTCTACCCGCGCCAAAAGCTCCGGTGTGATGCGCGTGCCATAGGGGAAACGCGAAGAGAGGCAGGCAAAAGAGGGCTTGTCCCAATTCGGGAGCCCTAGGTGGCGTGCCAGCGCACGAATATCGGATTTCGTAAAACCTGCCTCCCGTAGGGGACTGCGCACCCCGCGCTCTTCGGCCGCAATCATTCCCGGCCGATGGTCGCCCGGCCGCCCATCTTCCGCATGGCTGCCATCGGCAATCCAACGAATGCCACGCGCGTCGGCCACCTTGCGCAGCTCAGTGTACAGTTCCGTTTTACAGTGGTAGCACCGATTGGGGTTGTTCACCGCGAAATGGGGATTGGATAGCTCATGGGTCGTAATAAGAACCACTTCCACCCCGATCTGTTGCGCCACCTTCACGGCCTCTTCCACTTCACCCTCTGGAAAGGCCTCAGAGTTCCCTACAACCGCCAGCGCTCCCTGCCCCAACTCATCATAGGCTACCTTCAGCACCAAAGTGCTATCCACCCCCCCAGAGTAGCCTACCACGACCTGCCCCATGTCTTGGAGGATCTGTCTTAACTGATGATATTTAGCCGCTAAATCGGGGCTTAAGGACACCTCTTTGCTTTCCACCGCTTGTGTCATGCATTTCCTCTCAAAAGCTTCTCGCTAAACCGACGAATCTGCCTTGAACTTGTTTCTGCAACTATCATTATATCACCTCCACCTTCCCATCGCAACGTAACCGCCCCCCTTGCCTAGCCAAAACGGAAAGCAGACATTGCTTCTGGTGGTATAGAGCCTACCACGGCGATGCCACTGCTGGCGCTCATGCAAGCATCGTGTGGATTCCTCCAGTTCGTTGCCGATGTCGTTAGGCACGCTCTCTGCCGGGGGGAGTGTATCGGCGACGCTGGTGTTTCCGTCTGGAGTTGCTTCCGGCGGTGGTTTGTTGCAGGTGCGCGGGAGCTATGGAGGGGGTAGTTTTGGGGGAAGTTTCCGCGTGACCGTACCGTAGTTTGGTGTTTGGTTGTGTTTATGCTGCCTTCCTTCATCTTGGATGAAGGGAGGCAGTTTTTTGTGGGAGAGGGCACCTGCGGTGGGCGTCCTCGCGGACGGCGCCTTTGTGGCCAGAAAGATTGCCTTACTCGCCTCTTTCTCTGGCCGCTGCATCGCTGTCTGCTTCTCCAGCCCCCACCCCCCGCCCCTCAAGGCCGACGCTGGGGTCCCCAGAAAATCGCAAGATTTTCTGGGGCAGGGCGCCCTCCCCCTCCCCCAATTTGGGAGTGGAGCTGACCACCTCAGCGGCCAGTACAGTTCCCATAATCGTCTATCTCTCTGGCCGCTGCATCGCCGTCTGCAAGACCGCTGCATCGCCGTGCGCTAGCACCTCCCGAATCGGGGGAAAGGATGGGATAGGGGGCGAACAAGATAGGCTTGCTTTGCTGACTTGCTCTAGAACCGTGAAGCCGGTAGTCTCTCCAGCCCCTCCCCCATCTCTCAAAACCGGTGGCAATGGAAACACAAGATTTCTCGCCTTCGGCTCGAAATGACAGTTGTATGACAGTTGTCTTCGGCTCGAACGGACAGTCGTATCGTCAGCTCTTCAAGCCCCCACCCCCACTCCCCTCAAGGCCGACGCTGGGGTCCCCAGAAAATCGCAAGATTTTCTGGGGCAGGGCGCCCTCCCCCTCCCCCTATTAGGGAGAGGGGAGACCAGCAAGTTTATTGGCAGTTTGCTATGATAACCTTCTCAGCGGAAACTAGCCACAACCGCCTCTTACAGACAGAAAGAGAAAGGACACATAAAAACTTTAGGGCTACCTATCGTCAGGTAACCCTAAGTCGTTTTTTCTGAGAGCTGCTTTAGCTAGAGTTATGCTAGAATACCTTCCTATTTGGGCGGTGGCACCATGTGTGCTTTCATCTTCATGAACTCGGCTGGCGAGACGTTCTGTTTGGTAGGCCCAAACACCTTATAGCCGATCACGGCCAAGATCACGACCACCACGGCCACCACCACCGCAATCACCGCAGGATGGACTTCTCGTTGCATTTTGCTTACCTCTTCATCGTAGATTTACCGATAGGCAGGTGGAATCTCTTTGAGCAAGCAGGCGACGAAGGCCGCACCGTTGTTAGGTCCGCTTGCGCAAGGATCACCGCCCCAGTTCGACCACTCGTTCGGGTCGTTATCGGGGTTCCACATAAAGGTAGGCGCAATCGTTGCCGCCAACTTCATCCACTTCACATGACCATCCGCAAAGGCCCAGTTGCCAGCCGTATTGTGCCAAAACGGTAGGCTTCCGCCATTGGCGTTATAGTTCCAACTGATCGTCCATGTGCCCAGATCGGGCCAGAAGTCACGTGTCTCGAGAACATCTATGGTGGTTGCCGGATACTGAACGGAAGCGAGTGTGGGGCCACCTGGGTCAAACAGGTTCCCGTTATCTGCATAGTTGGCCAGCGAGTGCCAGTAGTTGTTTTGCCAATCCTGGCGGGTCATATTGCCATCTTGCAGACATCCGTCATCTCCGTTGCCCGCCTTCATCCAAGAGAACTCATTATAGGACCAAGGCGCAGAAGGGCAGATCCAAAGTTGCTCGTTTTTGATGTAGGGCATCACCACCGCCCGCCAAGTAACGTGCTGCCCGTTGGGGGTGAAGATACGGTTGGCCGGATAGGTCTCGTCGTAGTCTTGCACATACATTTGGCGCCCAAGCTCTATCTGTTTCATGTTGCTGGCACAACTGATGGTTCGTGCCTTTTCGCGTGCCTGGGCAAAGACAGGGAAGAGAATAGCCGCAAGAATCGCTATTATCGCGATAACGACAAGCAGCTCTATTAAGGTAAAACCTTTTAATTTAAACTCCTGCTTCATCTTTTTAAACTCCTTTCGAATTGCTAGGTTTAAAATCGCACTTTTTGTTTTTTCTAGGTGCATCTAGCGAGCAGCTCTCTTATCGAGTCTGACGATTCATTATACGCAAAGTTACGCCTTTTTAGCAACCCTTTGAGACAGAAACCTTTGATATAGTCAATATCTATTTGAAGAACAGGTTTTAAGTTAGTTGAGCTTTATATAACATAAAGAGTTACTTTAGAACACACAGGAGGCAAAAAATAGGAACAGCGTTTACAGGCTCATGCGATGTAAACGCCATCCCTATAGGTAAAATCTGCCGTTTCGTGGACGCGATCTATGTCATACGTCTAGCCCCAGGCCGCCTTGGCAAACGCTTCGAGATCGTCGAAGCGTTGCTGCCACGTTGTGTACATAACCCCTGCAACGCCAGCTATCCCACGAGCATCGCTTAGCCAGTCCCGAATCGATTCGGGAGGGCCATCGTAGTAACCGGCCAATATCTGCTTGAACCCCCTATCACTAAACCACCTGAGGCTCTGCTTGTCATGGTCATGGTTCCAGTTGACGATTATCATCTGTTCCGGTAGCCCATCCCAAGAGTGCGCTAGAGAGCCGTTGACCAGATAGTAGTCGGCTACCGCATTATGGTAGGGGTCGAACATGTCAGACCAGACGCACTGCTCTGCCTGTGGGCTAATGACACGCGCCATTTCGGCGCATCTCCGAATGTTGTCGGCCAGAAGCTGTCCTGGGGTTTTATGAGTCGCCTGACACAGCTGACACCAGTTTGCAACTCGCATCTCATCGTGCGAGAAAAAGAAACCGTCGGGGTGAAAATAGCGTTGAATAAGCTCCAACTGATGTCTCAACAACGTATACACTTTGGGAGCCGTCAGACAACACGATACCTCCCACCCATAGATCGGCACAGGATGATAGAAACTTACACGGAGCTTCTCCCCATTCGATATTCGGCTCTGACGGGTAAGTCGAATGCTGGGCGGCTTGTGCTGGATATCGTAGTCGCCTGGGGACTTCATCAGAAAAGGATCGGAAACCGGTTCAAAGTCTGCCCCTTCCCGATAAAGCTGCCCGTTCTCCCCGCGCACCTCTAGGGGACACCCTTCTCGCCGTAGAACGTTCAGCAGCCCTACGTCCTCTAACCGTGCATCGTTAAACCATAGTTTTCCTCCACGGCCTCCCCAAACTCCCAAATAGACGTTGATCTGCCGATTCTGAAGGGTATTAAAAACCACGGAGTATTGGCGCCAATCTTGGTTGGGTGCAAAGTCCCACTGCATGTAGGTAAGCGCTTTACCATCGGCGCCCAAAACGACGCTTCCTACCAGATCGCCTCCCTGAAAATCCGCCGTTTTCGCCCACACGGAAAGGCGCATCTGCCGCCAAGGGGCCACCGAAACGATTTGCATAACGCGCGCGTTGCGCCGTTTCGACTCCTCGATGCGCAGGGAAGGAAGCCCGTTGCGTTCCACTGCCGTGTCGGTAAAGGTGGAATCCCCGGGGTTATCCTGAAAAGACCACCCCACCAAAGTATTTCCATTGGCCTCTTTAAAGTCCCCATTTGTCAGAGACGCCTTCGCAAAAGGCACCAAAACGGCTTCCCGTCCCTGAACCCTGTAGGTCGCCTCCTTCACCGGCAGCCCCTCGGCTAAATTGGGGTCATTTACCAAAAGCTCATTGGAATAGCCGATCGGGCAGACGGTGGTGTAGACTTTTAGCCCAAGCTGTTTTGCCGCCTGCAGCACAGCCTGAGCGTTCTGAAAATAGACCGGTAACACTCTATCCAAGAAGCCGAACTTGTAGTCCGATAAAACGATGCCGTTATATCCGGCCGCGGCCGCGCGTTGCAGAATCCCTTTTAGCCGAGCGACCTCCGCCTCCACTTGCAGATTGCACTGGATATAGACCCACCGATAGGCGAGTGTTCGCCTCGGTGCCGCCGCAGAGCTTAAAGCGATGTGGGCGCCTAAAAGCCCCGCAGAGGATAGCCCTAGCATCTCCCTTCGCGTGCAGGCACGATGTTGCTTTTTCATTCATCTAGACCTCCTCTCTTCTTACATCCGTACAAGACACCATTTGCGGGCTATTTATTTTTTGAGAGGTGGTTTTCCTGCACAAAAAACGATATGGGCAGCCGCATGCGGCTGCCCTCCTAAGCAGAACGGTATATGCTATTTACCGCACGAGCGAGCGCACGGCCTCCGCAATGAAAGGTGCGCTAATACCGGCAGCATCGAGTAGTTCCTGTGGTTTACCCGATCCCGGCATTTCTGTGACGGCAAGCCGCCTCATTTTCGGGCAAGCCACATCGGGGGCGCTAAACACATCGAGCACCGCATCGCCCAAACCACCCTGTGGCCAATGGTCTTCGGCCACCACAATACGGTTCTGGCATTCGGCAGCGGCCTGTCGGAGGGTAGTTGCATCAATCGGCTTCACGGAATAGAGGTCAATAACGCGCACTGTGAGGCCTTCCGCTTTCAGAATCTCGTAGGCCTTGAGCGCCTCATGCAGGGTAATTCCGGCCCCTATCACGCAGGCCACATCGTTGGAGGAAGCACGCAACACCTTACAACCACCGATGGGAAAACTTTCGTTTGGGCCGTAGATCACCGGCGTTTTCTCTCTGGTAGTGCGCATATAGTTAATGCCTGCACGTGTGGCCATTTGTGCGGTAAGGTGTGCGGCCGTTACGGCACACGACGGGTAGAGCACGGTGCTGCCGCAGATAGCCCGCATCATGGCGAGGTCCTCCAAAGCCATCTGTGACGGCCCATCTTCGCCGATGGAGACTCCTGCATGAGACCCCACAAGGTTGATGTTGGCCCGCGATATGGCGGCCATCCGAATCTGATCGTAGGCGCGCGTGAAGAAGGCGGCAAAGGTGGAGGCAAATGGCACTTTCTTCATGACCTGCAGCCCCACGGCGGCGCTTACCAGTTGCTGCTCGGCGATATACACCTCAAAGAAGCGGTCGGGATACTCCTTCATAAACTTCTCGGAGAATGTCGAGTTCCCCACCTCACCGTCCAAAGCCACTACGGTCGGTTTGGCCGCTCCAAGCGCCTTAAGGGCATCGCCATAGGCCTCTCGTGTGGCCACTAGGCTTCCTAATTCGTAATGGGGGGGTTGGAAAGGCTTCGGATCGCCTAAATGGGCAGGCTCACCCGCCCGATGACCTTGTACTTGGACGCGAATATCCCCTTTCGGATTGCCCAGTTCGGCAAGCGCTTTTTCGGCATCAGCTGCCGACAGCGCTCTACCATGCCAGCCCTCCTTATCGGCCAAAAAGGAGACCCCCGCTCCTTTCAAGGTCTTTGCGATGATCATCGTCGGCCTATCGGCACTCTCCGCCTCACTGTAGGCTCTGTGAATGGCCTCGACATCGTGCCCATCTACCAGAACGGCATGCCACCCGAAGGCCCGAACCCGCTCGGCATACACCTCACCGTGCCACTGCAGCATAGTGGGACCGCGCTGCCCCAGCCGGTTCATATCTAGAATGGCGATAATATTATTTAGCTGATAGTGACTTCCGATCTGCAAGGCTTCGTAGTTGCTGCCTTCCGCCATTTCGCTATCTCCAAGCAGCACCCACACTTTCAAGGGCAACTTGTCGAGATATTTGGCACTGAAGGCGATGCCCACAGCTGCCGGTAGGCCTTGCCCTAGCGAGCCGGTGGCCACATCCACATAGGGCAAGAGGGGAACCGGATGTCCCTCAAGACGGCTTCCGAACTTGCGCAGGCTCATTAGCTCTTCATCCGTAATAGCACCGGCCGCTTTAAACATGGCATACAGCAACGGCGCGGCGTGCCCCTTGCTGAAGATAAGTCGGTCATTTCGTAAATTGTGTGGGTCGTTGAAATCGTAGTGAAGATGGTCGGCTAGAAGCACCGCCATAAGGTCGGCCGCCGACATCGAGGAGGTGGGGTGACCAGAACCTGCTGCCGTAGTGCAACGAATGCTGTCGGCGCGTAGTTGGGTTGCCAAAGCACGCCACTGCTCCGGTGAATGGGTCATTTTCTAACAAGTCTCCTTTCTCTCACAGGGGGAAGATTTTCGTGTTGGAACGAGTGCTCTTACCTCTCTTCCATTGTACCTTCTTCTCGCGCTTCCTAAGACCTTCGCGCCTTGAACCGCCCTCTCTGTTTGCCTTTGTTTGATTTTCACACAATTAAAAACAGAAGAAATACAGAATCTAGCCGCAAATTTATTGTTATTATACACAAAGATACACGACACGACAAATGTTTAGCCCCATTAAGCCATAAAAAGTTCCTCTCCTAAGCTTAGGAGAGGAACTTAATAAGGTCACTAGCAACAAATGGGATCGGTCTTCCTACGGCACATTACAGTTCGGGTCTACCACCGGGCGTTCGCGACAGTCCTTCCAGCCTGAGGGACGTGCATAGCTCACGATAGCGTTTTGTGGCATAAACTTCGCATGCCCATCGGCATAGAGAACGTTCGGCCCCCCATGAGGTTGAACCCATGGGTTATAGTTTAACCAGCGCAGACGCGACATGCCGTCATTATGGTTTGCTTCCGGCCCACCATTGTCCCAGTCGTTGTAGATGCCGCTGGCAAAGCCCTCCACCACCATGGATATCTGAGCAACGCCTGCTGGAGCTGCGGTTAAGGCCGCGATCTTGCTAAAGCCATAATTGGCATTTTGAAGATACTCGCTGAACATGTAGCTCAAGCCCTTCGTCCCATACCAACGATTGGCCGTATTTTGACTAGGGCACTGCAGCAGTTGTACATTTTTAATGTAGGGTTGAATAGGGGTATAGAAAACCGAATCCCAGCCCCCACCAGGCGAACCAGGCCAAGCCTGCCACGGCCAGCACGTGGGGCATGAACCAAACGGTACACTGGGCAGCGTTTCATCGTAGTCCTGTGCGTACATCAGAAACGCCAATCCTATCTGCTTCTCGTTGCTTAAGCAGCTGTTCGTTCGAGCCGATTCACGTGCTCTAGCGAAGACGGGAAATAGAATCGCTGCGAGTATCGCTATGATCGCGATGACGACAAGCAGCTCAATGAGAGTAAAACCTTTTCTCACTTCTTGCTCCTTTCTCTACGATTTTTGCAGCTCTTTCTTTTGAGTGTGCATGGTGCCTAGAAATCCAGAACTTCTGAAATAAGCCGTTTGTTCTAGATATCTCAGGCACACAATTATTATATCAAAAACACTTCTAATTGTCAAATAAATGGTGGCATCATGCTACCCAAACAAAGTATTTCAAGTAAAATTTCGTGTATTAGGTAATGACCTATTTGAGTGCCGATAGAGATACCGAAAGACCGTCCTATCTACTTCGATTCGACCACGGCTTTAGGGTATGCTACATTCATCGAGCTTTCATGGCCTAACAACTCTACAATCGCAAGGAGAGATTAGATGTATCGAGAGACCACGCTGAGTTTCCCAAAACAGCTTTCCTGGACGAGCTTGCGCTCGTGGAAAGGGGCGCTTCTGTTTACTGCGCTCACCGCTTTTGGAGCGCATCTCGCCATACATATTCCACCAACACCGGTGCCCATCACGCTGCAGGTGTTTGCAGTTCTGCTCTCCGGGCTTATTCTGGGTGCACGCTGGGGATTCGTAGCTCAAGCGCAGTATGTGGCTCTGGGGGCCTGCGGAGTGCCGATCTTCGCATTCGGCAACGCGGGATTAAGCGGGCCTTCCGCCGGCTACCTATTGGCCTTTCCCCTGGCTGCATGGCTGATCGGTTGGCTTACTCAAAAGAGGGAATGTAGCGGACTACAACAGCTTGCCGCCTGCGGATTGGGGATAGCCGTTATCTACGGCCTTGGATGTACCTGGCTAGCCCTCTATGCGCATCTTTCGGCTCAAAAAGCGTTTCTTGCCGGGGCCGCCTGGTTTCTGCCCTTCGATGCTGCCAAGGCCGGCCTTGCCGTGGCGCTAAGTCGCCTGTGGCGTGCTGCAGGCGACTAAAGTTCGCCTTTTAGTCTTCCAACAGGGCGGTTGGCCAACCGCCCTGCTCGAACCACAGCCGCCAATCTACGCCCACGTCGCAACTTCTGCAGACGTTTTTGAAGCCGACGCATCTCCTCCTCCACACGTTCCGCACTGGAATCGAGCAATAGGCATGTCTCCGTCACAAGACGCAGGGTTGCCGCGTTATCGGCGAGTTGCCCTTCCATCCGGCACCGTTCGAGCAGTGCGGGCAACTCCGCGGCAAGCGCTCCTAATGCGCTGAACTCGTTGCGCGCAACGGCCTGTTGTATCCGTTGTGCGAGAAGATGCATGCGTTGTAAAGCGGTAGAGACCTCTGGCAGGTTCGCATCGGCTTCTTCAAACATGGCGATCTCCTAAGCGTGTTGCTTCTGGAAGGCTCTCCGCCGTCTGCAACACGGTCTGTTCCAGCAGCTTCTGAGCCGCCTCCGCCCAAGCATCGTGCAAACTCTGTAGCATATCCCGAACCAGTTGAACCCCCTCTTGCTTATCGTAAAGGTTGGCCAACACAAGCTGTTCGAGCATATAGAGATAGATGCGACGTAGATTCACCGCAAGTTCGCCTCCTGCCTCTTGGTTCAAAGACCCTATCAGCTCCCCGATAATCTCCTGCGCTTTCACTAAGTTCGCATGTTGTGCGGTGAGATTCTTCTGGGCCATAGCCTCAAGGGCTTGATCGCAAAAACGGATGGCGCCCTCATAAAGCAGGAGAACGAGTTGGGCCGGGCTGGCCGTCTCAATTTGCGTTTTTCTATAGCGATGGTTGCGGTTTTTTAAGCTTGCGTGAGGTGTAGAACTGCCTTGAGTCTTTGCACTTGGAGTGGCTAGTAGCAGATTTTGCGATGCGTCTGACCTTCTCGAATTCATGGCAGACGTTACTTCCCCTTCAAAATAGTTTCATAGCGAAATCGGTATGCGTTTTAAACGAGTGCTCGCAGAGGGCCTAAGGCCCTCCGCGCCTGAGCACAAAAGACACTTAGCCACCTGTGCTGCCGCTGCTCCCCGAAGAAGACGAACTCGAAGAGGAAGAGGACGGCAGTAAGCTGGCCCCGAACATGGCAAGTCCAGCACTTGATGCCCTTAAGTTAGAAACGACCTGTTCCATATTCGTAAACTCCTGAAGCCACATCTGTTCCTGAATGGCGATATTGGCTTCAATATCGTTAATGGCCTGCTGATCGTCCTGATATTGCGTCTGCATCTGATTGACGGCAAGGGTAAGCGCACCGGTAATGGGATCGGTCTGGGTGTTAAGAAAGTTCTTCAACATATCTGCCACACCGCTCGTAAAACTGACCGTTCCATAGGTGCCGGGTTGTGTGGCCGTCACACGCACCTCCAACCCCACCGCGCGTCCCTGGCCAACTCCATTGGTTCCTTGCTGGGTATCGGTGAGAAACTGGCCGTGGCCCGTGGCTACCTCCCCGTTAATGGTTCCCGCCACATCCTGGCCACTCACCTGTTGAATCGTTGTGCCGATTCCGGTCGAGCTTGCCGAAGCTGGGGCGGAGGAGACCACATCGAAAGTGGCCTGGCTTCCATACTGCTTTGATGTGAGCTGCAGACGCCCTTGAGAATCCAGAGAAGCCGAGACCACCGCGCTGATGACCGGGTCAGAATTGATTTGGTTTACCACATCACTTGCCGTGCTTCCCGCATGGAGCGTAATACTCGGCCCTGTCAATGTTCCCGAGGTCATCGCGGGCGTGCCGAATAAGGGGCCTCCAAAGGTAAGGGTCTCATCGGTTGCAAGAGGCTGAGTTTGAGGCGAAGCCACTGTAAGCTGCGCCTGTGTGGCCGGTTGGGTGATGACGATCGCATAACCTTGAGGAGGGCTAGGCTGTGTGTTAGGTCCGGAAGTCACGAACTGCACATTGGGATCGGTTGCCGAGCCAGAGGACTGAAACAGCTGCGCCACCCCCTGCAAGTTAGTAGAAAGCGCTTGGCTAAGAGCATTTTGGTCAATGTTGAGATGGCCTGTCTGATCGAGTGTGATACCTATCTGCGAAAGAAGGCTTAAACTCGAAGGTAAGCCCGGCACCTGCCCAGTAACCATTTCGGTTAGTGTGTTCTTCAAGCTCTCGATGGTCGAGTCGCCGAAAAGGATGCCCGTCTGACCTGTGTTCGGGTCGTACTGCGACTGCTGATCGATCATATCAATCGTGCTGTTGAAGGCCTGCACGAAGTTTTGAATGTCATTTTGGATCGTGCTCGTATCGCTAGATATGGTAATTGTTGCCGTTGCAGGCCCAGAAGAGCTGCTGGAAGCCTGCAGCAGATTGATTGTCACCCCAGAGATCGCATCGGAAAACGAGTTGGTGGGTCGCGTGGCGGCGATGCCATCTAAGGTAAAGCTGGCATCCTGGGCCTGTGCAAGCTCTCTGCCTTGCGCCAGATTCACTTGGTAGATGCCCAAATCGGCCAGCACATTGTTGCTATCCACGAAACCGGTAGCGCCGGCGATCTGAAGTTGCTGCTTCGCCTGACCGGTATAGGGGTCGGTTACATTTTGCACCGATGCTGCATTTGTGCCAAGCGCTGCGTTGATCGCCGAAGCGATTTGGCTCAACGACTGACTGAGGTCAATATGCACCGTTTGAAAACTGCCGTTATTTAGCTGTATCTGTACGTCGCCGGCAGGCGCGCTTGAAAGACCTTCCAAAGTGTAGATTGGGGTGACACTATCTGTAAATAGATCGGAGCCTGCGCCGCCTCCGCTGGAGGAGAGCGGGTGACGAATGCGACCGCCCGTCCCCGCGATGCCGAGTTGCTGCAACAGATTGCCGTTGCCCACATCGGCGATGCTGATCTGAGCTGCCAACCCGGTATTCACACTGGCGATCGTTAGATAGTACTGCCCCTGCGATGGGGAAATAATGGCCGCACGAACGCCGGCCTGCGCCGAATTGATATTTGTTGCCAACGATTGCAGACTATCCGCAGCACTTACATTGATAGCCTTGCCGTTGATCAATAGCTGTCCACTGAAGCCAAGAGGAGCGGTTTGGCTGGTCTGTGGAGCGGTGCTGATCATTTCAGCTTGTGCCAGTGCATTTACCGTAATGGTATGCGTTCCCGCCTGCGCACCCGGCTGCGCAGTTGCCGTAACCACATTCTGGTTGCTCGAACTCACCGTCATTGCACGAAACGTGCTGTAGGTATCCAGGTTGAGAGCTGCCGTCTGCAGGGTAAGCAGCTGTGCGCTCAGAGCGTTGTAGGCGGCCTGACGCGCCTGTATCTGCTGCATATCCTGCTGATAGATCGTCTCCGGCTGACGGGCAATGGTGGCCATCTCTTGGATGATCTGATTCGTATCAATGCCCGTGCTTAAACCGGAAAAGCTCACCAACCCAGCCCCCGGAATGCTTACACTATTGCTTCCAGCGGTTCCTGTATTCGATAGATTAGAGGAATTGCTGGAACTTGAGGAGGCCGTGTTGGAGGAACTACTAGAACTGCTCGGCGAGTTGCTCGAACTGCTTGAATTTACCGGATTGACCATTTTTCCCACTCCTTACATCCACGTTTCCTAGCCAAAATGATGTAGAAAGGAGAGACGGATTTATGTCCGTCTCTCCAATAGCTCGTTCCAGACTACTGCAGGAGCTTGAGCAGTAACTGCGGAGCGGTATTAGCTTGTGCCAACATCGCCGTTGCCGACTGCTCGATAATCTGGTTCTTCGTTAGGTTCACTACCTCCTGAGCCACATTCGTATCCCGTATCTGGCTCTCCGAAGCCGAGAGGTTCTGTACCCCTATCCCCAGATAGTTCACCGTCGCCTGCAACGTCTGTGACTGCAACGCTCCCAAGTTCGCACGTAACTGCGATACCTGAGAGATCGCCTCGTCCACTATCCGTATCGCGTTCTCTGCTCCTTGACCCGTCGTCACATCTATGTTCGACAAGTTGTAGC
>NZ_DATGKU010000082.1:0-3251 GCF_035294505.1 Chthonomonas sp.
GCGGCCTGTTATTGTGTTATGTCAGCGAAAAGGCCCGGCTTGGCTTTTATTTCATCTTGCCCATGAGCTAGCTCATCTGAGCCTCGGGCATCTACAACGAACTGCTATTCGTGTAGACAATGAAGTCAAAACCGGTTCTGACGATTCTGAGGAGGAGATGGCTAACAACTTTGCACTCGAATTCCTCACCGATTCGCGGGAATTACAATTTGCTGAAGAGCTTCCTACCATAAGGCAGCTTACCACCGAAGCCTTGAAAATCGGCGCTGTCGCTAAAGTTGACCCCGGCTTGCTTGTCCTAGAATATGGTTATCGAAAGGGCAATTGGAAGTTGGTACAAAGTGCCTTGAACAGGATTGAAAAATTGCAAGAGCCGTCCACCTCCGATCCTCCTAAACTTATTGTAGATCAAATTCGCCGCCACATTCCGTCAGATGATGGTTTTTCTGACGTTGCAGATTATCTAATGCGAATTACTGCTGCGGAAAAATAGGTGTGCGCTGTTATATAGACACCGATATATTTTTAAAGCTTGTGGCTTTTAACCTGTTTGAAAAGGTTTTGCAAGCTCTAGACATTCCTTTGGATAATGTATATTTTGGCCCTGAAACTTTATCGAAGTGTTCTCATGGTGAGAAAACCAAGCAGGTCTTTCGGGTAGAGATTTGGAAGAGAGCGTCGAAGTACGTAAGGAAATGCAAGCAGATAGTAGACGCGGTTGATCATGATGAATTAGCAGAGTTGGTGAAAGTGCCGGCCATCGATTCAGGGGAAGCCATACTTTTTGCAGCTACTAAAGGGCAAGACGATTTTTGGCTACTTACCGGTGATAAACGGGCTTTATGTGCTCTTAAAAAGTACTTTTCCGATCAAGAGGTTTACCGTCGGCACATCGGTAGGGTAATTTGTCTGGAATTAGCTCTTCTGCTGCTGGTTGAAAAAGACGGATTTGATGCCATACGCAATGATCTAAAGAAAGAACAGCACTGTGATAAAGCCATCCGAACCGCCCTGACCGCAGAAGATAAACAACCCGGTAGTTTCGTGGCCAGTTTAACAGAGCTTGCTCAAAAGCTACAACAGGAAACCGAAGGCTTGCTTAAAGAACTGAACTGAGACTCAGCTGTCTATAGAAAGACTACGAGGTATCCTGTGTCGCCTATCCCATGTGCAGACCTGGGTGATGCCCTGTTGCAACGCCATCTCCACAGCTCGAGGATAGGCATAAGCAAGCTGATCAGGGTGGTGGGCGTCGGAGCCTATAGAGATATGTCGTCCCCCCATACGCGCATAGAGGGCGACCGTTGACTCAATGGGATAGGTTATGCCCAGCCCTTGATGCAGACCGGCGGTGTTGATCTCCAAGGCGACATCGCGGGCGATCATCTCCTCAAAAAGAGATTCAAGGAGATCGCTGTAGGCTGCCGGGTCGTAAGGCCCCCAGGCGGCTAGACCACGCCGGTTCGCGTACTCCAGGTGGGCAACAGCATCGAATAGGCCGCTACGCACCGAATCGATCACCGCAGCGAAGTAGTCGGAGTAGGCCTGCTGTTGCGTCCGCCCTCGGTTGTATTCTGGAGTCATGATCATCACCCCATCCACATAATGCACGCTGCCCAACACGAAATCAAACGCATAGGTTTCCAGAAAGGCCTCAATCGCCTCTTCAAAGCGTTTTTGATAGTCTATCTCCACTCCCGCACGGATGCGAAGCCGGTCTCCCCATACTTGACGTGCGGCCTCTATCTCTCTAAAATAGGCATCGTAGTGGAAGTAGTCCACCACAGGGTCGCTGGGGTCGAAATCCTTATGTTCCGAAAAACCTATCTCCTCTAGGCCTATCTCCACGGCGCGCTCGCAATGCTCGGCAATCGAGGCGCGACCGTCGTGAGAACAGAACGAGTGCACCTGGTAGTCCACAGCATAATAGCCAGCAATCATGAACGGCTTTCCTCCTCTTGCCATTGGCGGATGGAACGTGCTAGAATGCTAAATCCTGCTCGGTCGTTAAGGCCGTGTGAGGGTGTAGGGTGGTGGAGGGCTGTTGACCACCACTCCAAGCACATCTTTTTCGGGGACGGGGCCGAAAACACGGCTGTCTTCCGAGACGGCAAGATTGTCGCCGAGCACCACGATGTAGCCTTTAGGCACCGTTAGCTCTACCTGAGGCCCGTGCGGGGTTTGGACGATGTGCTGTTCGTAGTAGTCGGCAAGGCCATTGCGAAAGGCGAGGTCTTGAAGGTCTGGAAAGGAGTGCCCTAAAGGCTCGCCGGGTAGACGAAAGATGCGCTTGATAATTACATCGCGTGCCTGGCGCACAAGCACCACTTCGTTACGGCGAAGAGGCGGGCAAAAAGGGCCGCGACGCCAAACGAGCACGATCTGCCCGCTATGGTAGGTGGGCAGCATCGAATCGCCGTCTACGATGCTCAGGCGGAAAGTTAACATAAAAAGAAGTACAATAACAAGAAATACGGCAACAAAAACGACTTGTCTGCGTGTGGAAGGCGACATGGAAGTTCCTCGAAAGCTCTTGTAGAGTATACCCTTGCTCGGCCTTTCTTGAGGTCTTGAGTTCTCCCCCCAACACTAGGAACCTTTAAACAGGAGGAGTGAAAGGAGACACGTGTTTCACGCATTGATGCAACCTAACGTAGAGTCGTGGCTGATGCCCACTCTCCTCATCGGTTTTCCGCTGCTTGCTGTGGGCTTTATGGTTACATTTCTCGCTGTACGACGTATGGATAAGAGATTGAAGGCGTTTCTGCGCGGGCCCGATGGAGCCAGTCTAGAGCAGATGTTGGCCCATCAAGCCTGCGAGATCGAGCGCGTAGAACAGCGTATCGAGGCGGTGGAGCAGGCTGTGGGGGTGCTGCAGGCTCAGATACCGGCCTGCTTTCAAAAGCACGGCCTTGTCCGCTATAATGCCTTTGAGAACGTCGGCGGCGAGCAAAGCTTTTCGCTGGCCGTGCTCGATGGGCACAACAACGGCTACGTGCTGACAAGCGTGTATAGCCGTGCGGAGGTGCGCGTCTACGCCAAACGTGTGCAGAACGGGCGTGCGAGCCATCCTCTTTCGGACGAGGAGACACGCGCTCTGCAAGAAGCCCTAACTTTATGAGACCCTTGCGCCGGAGAAGAGGATGACCGACGCTGATGAACAACGACTGATTGAGCGCAGCAAAGAGGGCGATCGCCGCGCCTTCGATGCTTTGGTACGGATGCATGAAAAGCGCGTCTATAACTTGGCC
>NZ_DATGKU010000083.1:0-1879 GCF_035294505.1 Chthonomonas sp.
GATGGTTACATCGTAAAGGTCTCTCTCTACCGCGTCCTCTTGCGGTGCGATTTTAGGCTCACTCACTGCGGTCAATTTCTACAATTTCTCCTTTAGGTATCCCTCGCACGAAGTCGGTTGCTTCTAATTGCATACGATGCGTCTAGTTATTGTATCACATTTCCGAGCAGGGTTGGCCTCTCTTTGAGTAAAATAGCTGCACGTGCTTCGTGAGCACACTACCTACTACGTTCGAGGAGGAGAAACCGTTGAAAGGCATCATCATTGCAGGAGGGCTGGGCACGCGCCTGCGCCCGTTAACCTATCGCCGTCCCAAACCGCTCACGCCGGTGGCCAATAGGCCCTTTTTGGAATATCAAGTGGCGCTGCTGCGCCAACATGGCATCGAAGACATTGTGTTCGCCACCAACTACATGGCCGACCAGATCGAGGCCCACTTCGGCGATGGTTCCCGTTTCGGCGTACGCATGCGCTATGCGGTCGAAGAGGTTCCTTTAGGAACCGGTGGCGCCATTCGCAATGCGGCACAGTTCTTTCCAAACGAGACGGTTGTGGTATTTAATGGGGATGTACTCACCGATTTCGATCTCGGTAAGATCGTTTCGTTCCACAAGCAGCGAGAGGCCATCGCAACCATCACCCTCCATGAGGTGCCAAGCCCTCATCCCTTTGGCGTGCTCCTTTTGGACGAGAAGGGCCGTGTGTTGGAATGGCGCGAGCCGAGCGAGGAGGCGAAACGGGCCGTCACTCTCGACCCCGACCTAACCCCCTCCGGTAAAGACCTCATCAACGCCGGCTTCTACGTCCTCGAACCGGAGTTTTTGGCGCGAATCGAGTTAGGCAAACCCAGCTCCATTGAACGCGATATCTTCCCGCGCCTTCTTGCAGAGGGCGCGCCTATTTACGGCATTGCTCCTGGTGGCTTCTGGCTCGACGTAGGGCGGGCCGAGCAGCTTCTTATGGCCACGCAGGCCATCCTTTCGGGACAGGTGAAAACCGCGGTTCCCGGCCTCGCCGTAGGCGAAGGCACAACGATAGCGCCCAGTAGCTGGATCAACGGTATGACGGCCATCGGTCGAAATTGCCGTATCGCAGGCCAAACTCGCCTGGAAAACTGCATTCTCATGGATAACGTGACCGTGGGCGAGCATGTGCGCCTCAGCAATGTTATTGTAGATGAGGGCACAACGCTTCAAGAAGAGGTGGTTCTCGAAGGGCGGGCAGGCGGCCCCACCCCTGTCATCGCCGCCGAATCGGTGCTGGGGCGAGGAACCCGCCTCCACCTGTAGATGCATGTGAAGTATCCCCTAACAGGCTTCTAAGGGGCTTAAGGGCTGCCTTTTGGAGGCAGCCCTGGCCACCATGGGGCCTTACAGGAGGATTCCCAAGGTCAACTACCACCGATCTTTATGTAGCCGGCTTGCGCCTAACCCGTCTACACAGAGTAGGGGCGGGGTTACCCCGCCCCTACACGATAGGTCAGCTGACAACGATCCGCGCACGGGCGATGCCTCATCTTTTACTGTAAAGGCAGCTGAACAAACCGCAAAGCCTTCCCATCATAGCCCCAAATACGACCTGAACTATCCGCTATCAACGAAATGGACATCGGCACCTTCACCTCATGCAACGCCCCCACATGAGGCCTTGACAAACTTCGATAGACATACACCTCTATCTCCCCTGCCTGACGCCAACGCCATACATACATCCGCTTTGGAGAAGACCAGGTTAATAACCAAGGAGACTTTGTTGAGGCAGGCAACTCCTTCTCTACATGGCTTGCCCCGGTAACAGGGTCTATACTGACCACAGCCATTAAACCACTCTGCCGCTGACGCGCTAGAACCACAATACGCCCTGAGGCATCGGCATAGGG